>JAPKCI010000233.1 GCA_028823035.1 Rubripirellula sp. | reverse complement strand
GATGCGAGATGCGAGATGCGAGATGCGAGATGCGAGATGCGAGATGCGAGATGCGAGATGCGTTGCAAGCGTGGTCGGGATGCGTTCTTGGAGCATCCTGTTGTGAGCCGTGAATCTTTCACGCCGCGCCGAAGTAATCTGCTGGACAGCGAGAGTTGCCCAGTTCACCGATCCCTGTCAAGCAGCTTGCCTTTCGGCGGTGCTGGGTTAGAAGTCTTTGGCTTCAATCACTTCCTTGTTGGCTCGCGTTGTCAGTGCGTGGTAGACGTCAAGGTCAATGAACTGAGTGATCATGCGGACAGAGCCGTCCGAAAGGATGAATTGGGCACCTCCCGGATGGTGGCTTCGAAAATCTTCGAAGTGGCCAACCGGGCTGTTGGGTGTGTGGTCTGAAGCACCAATGACTCTGGCGGCCGCAGCATTGGCATCATGGATAAATCCGTGCCAGACGGATCCGCCCAATCGTCCGTCACGCTCGCCAACCATCAACGTTTGGCTCAGGCCATCAAGAATGTCGCGGAAGCGGTGTCGGCTGTTGCCGTAGAACAGGCCGTCCCCGTTGTAAAGATCTTCGTGGATGTCCTTGGTGCCATAGACACCAACGTAATTCGATTTCGCGATACGGAACAAAAAGTTCGGTCCTTGATCAACGTTCGTGCCATTGTCATGGTCGTGGTTCTCTTCACCACCATCATGGTCGTGCTCGTCATCATGGCTTTCTCCTTCAGCAATGAAGAACACTGTGTCATGGACGTCACTCGGACACATCAGTGCCTCGACAGGTTTTACTCTGACTTTGTTGTGGGCTGCATCTTCGATGTAGCGGCTGAAGTTAATGTCCTCGTAAACAGCCGACTCTTCCAGTTGAGGTAGAATTGCCGCAGCCCAGCCCCAGCCTGATTCATGTGAACGTGGGTTGGCGATCCAGCCACTTGGCAATTGCCGGTAAGTACCGTGGTAATTGTGTAATGCAATACCGATTTGATGCAAGTTGTTTTGGCAGCTCATCCTTCTGGATGCCTCGCGCGCAGCTTGAACCGCAGGTAGCAACAGGCCTATGATGACAGCAATGACTGCCATGACGACCAAGAGTTCAACGAGGGTGAAGCCACCGCGTGTGGTTGTTTCACGCTCCGTTGGCGTTGTGGGTAATGAGATGTGCATTAAAGGTTTCCCGCAGGGAATTGATTTGTATGATTGATTTCGTTGGTTGATAATCGAGGTTGCGGCTCATCGGATCGTGTGCTCCGAATGAATGCTTCCTACATCATTCGATCTCAGGGTCGGGGATCGAATGGAATCGATTTGTCGCCGCAGGGCCAACGCATTGGGAAGCTGTGGGGCGATTTAAAATCAAACGTAAAACGGAGGACCACGCGAAAAGTTGCTGGAACGCCGTGATTGCACGTGATGCGGGATTTCACATGCGTGAAAGATGCCGGTGGCAAGCGATTGGAAGCAAGGGGCGAAGAGGGTGTCACGATGACCGTTCAGCGAGCGTGAAACGCACATCGCGCAGAGCCCATGATCGTGGTGATCACTTGGCGGGCGGGTTTTGACGCCGGGCTTGCTGGTGGGGATGTCGGCTGGGTCTGTTTGGGCTGACTCCTGATGAATGCCATGGTGATGGTCGTTGTGTTGATGTCCGTCATGTTCATGGACATGAGGAGAATCTGTCTGGTTACGCGAGGAGGGCCGTTGACCCGTGGGAATCGACCCTGCGTGACCTTCACACGCTCCTGAACTGTGGACGTGCGCCGAGCTAGCAAGGCATGTGGCCCCTGCGTGCTGGTGCATACCATGGCGGTGCAGCGAGGGCATGATCCACCCGCCAACCAAGTAGGCGACCAAAGCGATACGGCAAGTCCATGCTTGCACGGTGAAAACGCCCTTCTTACGTTCTGTGTAACCCGTCCACAGTCTGTGCTACGCACGACTGGACGCTTGGGTTCGTTCAATAGAGTTCTATTGCTTACGAAATGGCGTTTCGGGATGCCAGTTCAATTTCCGCTTTTTGATAAAAAATAGGTGATGGAAGATGGAAATTAAAGTGTGTCACAAACCAATATTCGTGTGTTGTGAAACTCAGGTAATCTGGGTGCCGTGGACAACTGGGGCATGTGACTGCTTGGCGTCATGGATGGATCGTTGGATATTTTGTAGCCGTGCATCACTGTTTGGTTAACGGCAGTCGTTGCAATGGCCGCGTAGCAAGATTTCGGTTACTTCGCCCACCCCCTCGCTCTGACGCCGACTTCCCGCAGTGAGTTGCAAATCGTTCAGGCACGTTACCGAGCCACAATCAATGCAGACAAAGTGCGGGTGATTGGCTTCGTTGCCATCGTGGCCGTCGGTTACTTCGAACCGCCAAACGTGGTCGCCGAGTTCTGTTCGTCGAAGCAAGTCAGCATCCGCCAAATCGTTCAAGTTGCGGAAAACGGTCGCCTTGTCGATGCCGTTGGCAGACAGGGATTCTGCTACATCCGCGTGAGTCAGAGGAGAATCGCTTTGTTGCAACAACAGGAGTGTTGCCAATCTTGCGGGCGTAGCCCGCAGTCCGACCGAGCGGATTTTCTCCTGTGTGGACTCGATCTCAGGTCGATGGGGGCCTGACTGGCTCAACGAATCACTCTTCGGTTTGGAGAACGGCGCGAGATGGTTTCGAGGTTGCGGCGGTCGGTGAGGAGCCGAAAGGTCTCGAGCCAGAGACATGGTAGGCTACTTGCAAACGAATTGCAATAGTGTACGATTTGCCTTTGCAGTCATTTCGTGCCGATGAAGCTTCTCCGGTATCCGCCGGTTTTCTACCAAATCCTGTTGATGGATCCGCATGACGATCGAAATAGTGCTGGTCGTCTATTGCCTGATCATCGTGCTGGCCTCGACCGCCGGAGGTCGCCTGCCACGCTTTGTGAGAATGACCCACTTGAGGACTCAACTGTTGATGAGTTTTGTGGGCGGTTTGATGCTTGGGATTGCCCTGCTGCATCTGTTGCCGCACGCCGTTGACACGCTGGGGTCAGCTTCCAAGGCAGGGGCGGCCGCCTTGGTCGGTGTCGTGACCATGTTCTTGCTGATGCGAGCGTTTCATCCCCCGCATGATCACGGTGGGCATGATCACGAGACGTCTCACAACGGTGCTGGTCATCACCATGGCTGTGAGCATGATCATCACCAGCATTCCGATGCGACTCAGCTAGCGTCATCTAACACTGTCGAGCCTGAAGCAAACGCTGACCACAATGGCCGAACCAATGTTGCAGTCCAACTTGAGGGTGCTCATGGCGACACGACACGCCGTATCGGTTGGATGGGGATGCTGTTTGGACTTGGACTGCACACGATGATTGACGGAGTTGCTCTGGCTGCCAGTGCTGTCGCTGATGCTGAGCATGGAGCGAGTCTTGCTTTGGCGGGGATTGGAACCTTCCTGGCAGTTGCGCTTCATAAGCCGCTCGATGCGTTCGCGATCACTTCCACGATGCGTGCCAGCGGTTGGTCGGTCGGCTATCAGAACCTTGTCAATTTCTTTTTCTCGCTGGCCTGTCCGCTGGGGGCTTTGCTGTTTTACTTTGGCTTTACTCAGGTCGCAGACAGTGCTTGGTGGCTCGGTTGCGGGCTGGCGATCTCGGCAGGTTTCTTTGTCTGTATCTCGCTTTCGGATCTGCTTCCTGAGGTTGCCTTTCACGACCATGACCGTGGCAAGCTGACTGCAGCCCTGTTTTTAGGGGTTGCTCTGGCAATTGGGGTCGAAAATCTGCCCGGGCATTCTCATGTCCATGCCGGTTCGGATCAGCACCAGCAAGATGCGTCGGGAAATACGTTAAAAAGTACGTCTGATAGTCATGCTGATCACGATCATTGAAAATCCTGTCAGAGATGGTTCGGCTCTATCGAGTGGGCGTGATCACCTCAAGAAAATCAGGCCAACTTAGAAGCTGGTTTTTACGGTACTTACATTTCGACGGCGTGTTTTGCGGTTGCAGGCTGATGCTCGCCGTTGGGGAGACATCCATCGATTCGCGGCGGTGGCGCGACATGGGAACTCGTCACCGCAGTGTTGGGGAGGCGTTTTTAGCTGTCATGTTGGCGGTGGGGCGGCAAGTTACAATCTGTATCTGTCTCGTGCACTCAAAATCTCTCAGGTGAGATGTAATCATGTCCCGATCAAGTCACCGTTTTCGCGTTCGTTTGGCAAGTTGTGTGTTTTTCGTTGGTTGCGTGGTCCTGACGTTGCCGGGACGCGCACAGGACTGGTCGCAACTGTTGGGCAGTGGGTTGAGATCGGGAGACGCAAGTACATTTTCGGTCGATGCATCCTATGGTCTGTTGGCGGCTGTGCCGATGACCGATGCGATTCTGACATCGCCAGTGGTCGTTGGAGATCATGTTTACGTGGTCGATGGATCGGGAGTTGTGGCGGCGATTGAGATTTCCACGGGGAAAAAAAGGTGGGAATTTAGAACGGAGGGAGGGCAGGGGAATTGCAATAATGTCGCTTCACCCTGCGTGATTGATGGCTATGTTCATGTCGGAACGATGGCAGGTGTTTACTACGTGCTTGACTGTCGCGATGGCAAACTGGTTCGTCGGGTCGATTGTGGAGAACCTGTTTTTGCTTCGCCTGTTTCCGGCGGTGACCGTGTTTACTTTGCAACTCTGGGCGCGCGAGTTCATTGTTTGCAGGCCAACGGTGATCCTTGTTGGGAATGGGATTTCGTTCGCGAAGTGATCGGTTTCAAGGGCGATCGCTGGAAGGGTGAAGACTGGCTTGCCTTTCGCGGAGACCGCGTGACTTGGCGGGACCACTTCGTCTGTTCACGTGAAATTTGTTTGATTGACAAGACGGTCGTGATCCCGGCGGGCGGCCGAACTGTTTTTCTGGACGATGGCGGGGATCATCCTTCGCTGCGGCATGTGGGTGAAATTCCTGACTACGTTGGCAAGGAATACCCGGCGACCTTTGGGCAGAGCGCCGATGCTGCCGGACGCGTATTTGTGCAGTGGCATCGCCGTGACAATGCGGGGCGGGTAGAAATCATGGAACTGGTTGATGGCAAGCTCACGACGCAGGTTGTCCCCGGCACAGAGACATCGATTGATCAACAGGGCTTACTGAGTTTTGCATCGGTCAGTGTTCGTGACGATGCAGTCTATCGGGTGCGTCCTGAGGAAGGTGCTGGATTGTGTCGTCACTCTCTCGATACCATGGAAACCGAAGTTCTGTGCGAGGCTGCCTCCATTTGCCCACCTGTTCTAACGCGTGATCATGCGATTTACGGAGGCCTGAACGGCAAGGTGCATGTCGTGCCCCTGGGCGACGGGGAACCGTTTGCGTTTGAGACCGGCTTTGGTGCTGCTATCAGCGCTGCTGTGGCGGTGGCCCGCGACCGGATTTTTGTCCCGTGTGAGGATGGGTATCTCTACATCTATGGTGCTGGCGGCAAGCATGCTCTGCCACAGCAGGATTTACAGGTTTGGAAGATTCGCAGTCCGCTGACAGGTGAGTTTGCGGACCCCAAATACGACTGGTACACAAACTACGGTGACTTCAGCGGGACCAATGCGAACGATCAGGGTTTGCGACCACCCTTGCGAATGCGATGGGCTCGCCGTCTTGAGGGAACGGTCAAACATCTGCCAGTTTGCGGTGGTGGCAGGCTTTACATGCATACCGCTGAAGGTCAGGTGATCGCGGTCGAACAGGACACAGGTCGTTTGTTGTGGCGACGTTATTGGCCCGATGTTTATTTGTCGTTCACTTCACCCTTGTACGTCGATGGAAAACTGATCATCCCGCAGGCCGGGATCAAACGATCGATGATGCGATGCCTGGACGCAGAGACGGGTCAGATGTTGTGGGAAGCGCCTTTCACCGGGTCGCCCAGTTGGAGTCGCCAGTTTCCGCCTGTCGTCATTGATGGACTGGCGATCTATGCGTCCGGATCAGGACAGTACGCGGCTCAGGGTAGCGAAAAGCCGTTCACCTTCCGTGGCGCACCCGTTGAACGCGACGGAAAAGAAGTGATGAGTTGGATTTATTCCAATGACAACCCATACTATCCTCGGAATCATCGACCGCGGCTGTGGGCTTGGGATCTGGAAACCGGCAAGGTCGTGTGGGAAAAGGATTACTCTGAATTTGGTCGTGGAGGAAACGATTGTGGAATCTGCGAGTTGAATGGAAAACTCTACTACTCGGTCTTTTTTGGCTATGCAGAAAGCCAGCGAGTCAGGCGGGGGCTGCCGGCAAAGAACAACGGTTTGACGGTCTGTCTGGAGCCCTCAACGGGAAAGCAGATTTGGATGAACACGGACTATTATGTGACATCCAAGTGCACCTTGAGCGCGCGGGATGACCAACTCTATATCGGTGGTTTCAATCGTGCCAAAGAGGGGACTGACGAACGCTTTGTGTGGTGCTTGAACGCAGAAGACGGTTCGCTCGTTTGGCGTTCGGATCCGATTACTTCGGCCTTGAACGTCGTTACCGTGGGACCCACCTTTATCTTCTCCAACGCACTGCGGGGAAAAGGCAACGTGTTTGATCGATTGACGGGCAAAGTGATTGGCAGCATCGGCCACAACTATGCCTGTTGCCGTTTCACGCTGTCGGAACCTTACGTGCTTGGTGCCAACATGGACATGATTGACTTGTCGCGTGACGGAAAGCTGGTTTCAACCGGACCAGCCATTGATTCGCGGGAATGTCTTGGGGCCGTGGTTTCCAATGGGCGTATCTTTTACATGTCCCAAGCCAGTGGCTTTGTGGTGTCACAAACTTACGGTGCCGCGTCCAGCGATCTACCAGCCGTCTGGGAACGCTGACTAGCCTGCCATCTGTTCAAAGATTTTCCGCTGTTCGATCAATGCGGCGACTTTGTCTGCGGGGTTGGTGCGGGCTTCCAGCAGAATCCAGCCGCTGTAGTTCATGTCGCTGAAACGCTTCATTAGATCGCTATAAGGGTATTCGCCCAGATTGAGTTCCCGGACGTGTACGGTCGCTCCAAATCTGTCTTTGACCAGATCAAAGTTGTGGGCGAGACCTTCACCCTGCAGGTCGGCATCATTCGAGTTCCAGCAGACCGTTGCATTGGGGTGAGTTGCAAACTCGAAAATATCATGCACGACTGGCAGTTCGCTGGTGCCGCGTCCATGTACCTCAACACGGATCTGTTGGCCCAGTTCAGCACCAAAGGTTGCGACCGCGTTCAAGGCCAATCCAATTTGTTCGACAGTTTTTTCTCTAGCTACATCTTTCGCAAATCCGTTCGGTTTGACTTTGACACCGCTGCCTCCGCAGTCGTGCATCAAGCGAATGTACTTCTTTGTCAACGCGACATTGGCTTTGACTTTTGCAGGGTCATTTTCATGGAACTGAGCATTGGATCCGTACCCGACCAGTTCCACTGGGCTGTCAGCAAAGCGTTTTTTGACCTCAGCACGTTGTGCTTTTGACAGAACTGGTTCTACGCCATGGGCATGTTGGGTCCGTAGTTCAACGCCCAAGACGCCCGACTTCTCGCATACATCCAGCAGCGTAGGCAGGTCCATGTCCTTGCCCCACAGATAGGTGACCAGGCCAAAACGCATTCCCTTGGCTGCTTTGCCTGAGGCCGTATCCAATGCACCTGCCACGCGAGGCAGCAAGCTTGCAGCTGCGGTCGCGACGATAGACTTTTTCAGAAAGTCACGCCGGGGAGAAAGCTTCATAATGGAAGGGGCCATAGTGGGGCAGTGTTTGAGTGGGGAGATTGCACTGTGATTGGCAGGGACACTTCAGGACTTGTCTCCTAACAGCATAAACGGTTCAGCCGATGGGTGGGGCTAATATATGTGTGGAGGCTGTTAATCCTTGTTTGGCGAGGCGTCTGCAATCCGCCACATGTACTTTGCCAACAAGGAACGTTGAGGAGAAAATTTTGCAGCAGTCAGGGTGGTTTTTCGTCGGCCACTGGTAAGCCGTTGCAGTGTTTTCCATACGGCTAGATCTGTATCAGGCCAGATATCTCGTTCACCAAAGTAAAAAATGCCGAGCATGTCCGCTGTCCATTGTCCCACCCCCCAGATTTCCATCAGCCGTGCTGATCTTTCTGTGTGTGGTAATCGCTTTAGCAGGTTCTCGCTGAGTTGATCTGTGGCGAAGGCCTCGGCAATTGCCTTCATTGACCGTCCCTTCGCACGCGACAGTCCACAGGTCCTCAGTTGGGCAACCTCGACACTTGGCAGGTATTGCATTAGGGGGTCACCCTGGCTGTCTGCCAGAACCCGACTCCAGATGGTCCTGGCGGCTTGGACCGAGAGTTGTTGACCTGCAATGGTGCGGCACATGACAACCGGTAAGGGCAAGCCATGCGGTTGGGGTTTTGAGATCGGGCCACATTCTGAAATCGCTTCCTGTAGCTTTTGGCTGATGTCGCCCGAGATGCTCACGAAATCGCGGTGATGGATCCGGCTCATGTAACGCTCACTCTGAATTCGGTGTTCCAGATTTGATTTCCGCCGTGCCCCGCCAAGCTTTCGAATACCAGGCATAGACCATACCGGAAAATAGATTGAATCCACCAATGGTTGCGAACAACACGGAAAACCCATAACGCTCTCCCAGAAAGCCAAGCGCTGGAGCGCCAATGAATGTGCCAAGATCCAACATCATCAATGCGATTGCTGATCCTGTCCCTCGAACAGCCAATGGAAAAGGCTGCAGAGTCAGGGACGTCATGGTGTGGAACATCAGGCTGTGCCCAGCGCCTGTCAGCAGAGCCGGGATTGAAATCATCCACGGATTCCCTGCGTGAACAAGGCTAAAGCACAGCATGCCAATGGACATTAGCAGAATCCCGCAAAGCAGCACCCTTTCGGGGCCGATGCGGTCGGGAAGTCTCCGCGACGAAAGTCGCACAAGGATCGCAATGCCGGCATAAAAAAGAAAGAATAAACCGATGACGGAAATGCCAGGCATGTCCAGCGATTCCCGGTCAATGAAACTGGCCACAAAGACAAAGGGAGCGGTCATGCAGACGCCGAACGCAAAGTCGACAAGCAGAATTGAGCCCGGCCAGTGACGGCGTGTGATTAATAAAAAATCCGAAACTCGCAATGAGGACTTCGAACCCTCGTTTAAGGTTGGCCGCAAAAAATACAGTAAAAAAATCGGAATTGCATTCGCCGCAGCGGCGACTATGAACAACATCTCAAAGTTCTCGCGAAGACGCTCAAATAAAAACAGGTCGCCCACAAAGGGACCGGTCAACATCCCCAGGAAACCTCCGATCCCGAAAATTCCGATAGCCTCGGTCTTGCGACTTTCAGGCGTTGTTTGCGAGATATAGGTCAAGCCGCTGGCAAACACGATGGCTGATCCCATCACCAGCCCTGAACGAACAATGAAAATTTCCAGATCGATGTTTTCCAGAAACAGATTCGTCAGCGAAGACAGGGAAAATATCCCATATCCGCATGCCCACATTACTCGGGCACCCAGACGGTTGATCCACTGAGCCATCCAGGGACGAAGCACCAGGCCCAGAAGCGCGCCGACTCCCATGATCATGCCAACCTGGCTCAGGTCACCACCCAGAAATTCGATCCACCGCGAATAATGAGCCATCAGGGTATTGGCACTGACAAAACAGCTCTGGCTGACGAAGGCAAGCCAAAAGTTGCGGTCGTAGAGTCGATCAGAGGTGGGTTGTGTCAAGGAAGGCTCGGCGCGATGGCTGCAAATTCGTTTTCAGCATTATCACGAGGTGTCGTCCGCTGGTAACCCGGCGTTGTTTTGTTCAAACATCAAACCTGCCGCAGGAAGGTGTGGCTTTTGGTTGCGACGTACCGGTTGCAGCGAGCCGGCTAGTCGTGTGGGACCTGTGTGGCTGTAGGACCTGTGTGACTGTAGGACCTGTGTGACTGTAGGACCTGTGTGACTGTAGGACCTGTGTGACTGT
>JAPKCI010000232.1 GCA_028823035.1 Rubripirellula sp. | reverse complement strand
CTGGTAGGAATCAGCTATTCGCTTCTCATCTCCTTGAATCGGTCCCGAATCCGGTGAACCTGTCCAGCGTACTACTAAAGCTTCTGGCTCGGGTACTGGGATCCCGGCTGCCTGGTTAGCTTGCGCAAGCTTTTCTCCAAAAGTCTGAGGGTCCGCTCCAAGCTGCAACAAAATTGCAGATTGATCGCGAACTAGCCATTCATCAACAACCTGATTTTCCTGACAAACACAGTCGGCGATGGTTCGAGTGATAACATTTTTGCCGGTTGGCGAGTCAAAAATTCCATCTCCCTCGTGAGTCATGGTAGAGAGGATTCGGTGGGATGAATAATATGTGCCCACTGGATGCTCTACGCCTATCACGTCCTCACCGTAAAGCTGTCGATCTGGGAACATCTGTAGAGTCTCACGCGTAGAGTGAACCACATCTTCTACTGAATTTGTAACGCTTGACGGCGTCTTGACGGGCGCGGATTCATTGTAATAGTCACGAATTCGATCGATTCCGCCCTCTTCCCAAATGCGGTGGGTGATCTTCAGAATAAAGTCGCGAAGATCTTTGAACTCAGGATCAAACCCATGCATTACTTGTGTCCCCCACCCAATATCTTTGTCTCACTGCCCTTCTTTGATGAATCGTACTCGGTACCATAGTCATCCCAACCCATCCCTTGAAATGGATCAACGCCAAGTTGGCGCATCACATCAGGAAAATCGACCATAACCCAGTTATCCTGAATTTTACCGTCCACCACTTTCCAGAAATCCATGTAACGAATCTCGACACGTTTGCCCGTCGGGGCGATACCCATGAATTCTCCAGAGTGAGTCGCCTCTTGCCGACCAAACGCAGCCATCCATTGACCCTGGGCAATGCGCGCCTCATCGATACAGACCTTGTCAGAAAAGGCAGCCTGAAACGGGCGCTGCCAGCCATCCTGAAATGCTTTTAGGTTCTCTTTTACCCCGCAACCTGCATTGCCGAACCAATGAAAATTTTCATCAAAGAACACGCCTATACCATCGATCATATGGTCGTTTAGAGCATCAACCATCCCCTCTACGACCTTGCAGGTCTCCTCGGTCTTCGAAAGATCATTCTCTTTGGTGAGCTTAGCTTGGAGCGGTCTCGCACTCTTCATCTGAATTCTCCCAATTAAGTTTGCCCCAATAATCAGCGTATACGCCAAAATAGAATATCCGATGGGGCTCCGGTTTCTCAAAGGTTTGCGTCAAACATCTGGGCTCAACAGATACAGACCTTACACTCTGCGCGCACCCTCTGCGAGGGAACGAAGTTTCTCGTAGACAATGTCGGGATCGACAGATCCGAAACCTGCAAACGTTCCGAAACCACAGTCCGATCCCGCCATGACCCGATCTGCTCCAACAATACTTACAAAACGTTCAATCCGCTGCCGGATGAGTTCTGGATGCTCTACGAAATTGGTCGTACTGTCGATAACCCCCGGTACCAGAACCTTGTTGTCGGAAATTTCTCGTTTTCGCTCCTTGAAAACCGTCCACTCGTGCGCGTGACGAGGATTAGAGGCTTCGAAAAGAAGATACCTGCAGCGTGTTTTCATTAGCACTGGAAACACTTTATCCATGTCTATATCACAAACATGCGGTCCCTCGTAATTGCCCCAGCAGATATGAACCCGGATGCGATCCTCCGGGATTCCATCAAGCGCCGCGTTGAGAGCTTCGACATGCATCGAGGCTATTCGCAAAAATTCTTCATCGCTCTGATCGGCAAAAATCATGTGGCGAGCAAGTGCCAGATCCGGACAATCGATTTGGAGCAGTAAACCAGCAGTCGTGATCGCCTGGTACTCGTAACGAAGTGCATCGGAGAGCGCCGCAAGATAAGTTTCGTGGTTTGGATAATGACGGTTTGGCAGAAACAACGCCGCGACACCGGGACTCGCGGCATTCATGAATCCGGCAGAGGCTTGGTGTTTTTTGATGGCTGCAAGCAGATGACGGATGTCGGCCTCGAGATCGGCGGGGTCACCCGGTCGGACTTCGTCGATGCAGCAGGGTCGGGCATATTCCGGAGTGCCACCCGATTGGGCAATACGCTCTAGAAATCCAGGGAATTGCTTGAGGTCCGCTGGTGCATGGCGAGGGCTATCGCCACCAAATCCCGTATACCGGTCCTTAACATAGGTTGCGTAAGAGATCTTTGAGGTCTCACCGTCCGAAACAATATCGATCCCGGATGCAACCTGGCGCTCAACAGTTGCTGCGACTTCTTCGCCCATGGTGGATTCAAACACCGCTCGATCAAAAGGTTCGCCACGCTCCCGGGCAAAAATTAAATCAACAACCCGTTGGCTTCTCGGCAATGAGCCCACATGCGTAGTCCGAATTGAATCACTCATCGGGTATCCTCAACCAGAAATCGGGTCTCGCCTGCCGGATCATCCGTCGCAGTCACGATAAAAAGCTCGGAAACGTCTTCCGACAATGGTTTTACGCCAATTTCTTCTTCCCCAGCTTGTATGAATGCGACATCACCAGACCCTAAAGTCTTACCATTACTCAGCACCACTGACCCTGCATTCGAGATCAACACGACATCCTTGTTTGGGACGCACCAAGGAATATCCTCTCCATGACCCCATTGCACTCGTCGAACCTCGAACCCTGGGCGCTCCCCAATCACAGCATTCGAGTTTCTTCCAATTAACTCAGTCTCGCAATAAATTGCGTCATTGGGTCGCGGCGCCACGACTTTTGATTCGTCGGTGATTGTGTTTCGGCTATAGAAGCTGAGCTCATCTCCAGCGACAGGAATCACTGGAAGTAATCCGTCGGGAATTGTTTCACCATTCCGTGTATTGATGAGTTGTCCAGATTCGATCAATATTAATCCGTTGCTACGGGCTTGTTCAAGAATCTCGGGCGCCCATACCACACCACCGCCTGAGTCGTCTCCGCCAAGAACTGAGAACATAAATCCGTAGCCATTTTCGTTGGTGGTACTAATCGGAGTTACATTTTCGAACCCACGGAACATGTGAGTTGGAAGGCTGATGAGATCCCCCGGATCGAGCACCACGTCCCCATCATCACCTTTTAGGCCCCAGAAAAACCGCCAAGAACCGGTGTGGATAATAAACACTTCTGCAGTTCGGTGACTGTGAAGCGAATTGGTACAACCTGACGGCTGGCCTGCGCCACCAATATTAAAACCTGGTGTCTCCTGAATGTGGACGTACTGATCCGAGTTCTCAGAGACCCCACCACCGATGATGGTAAAGTTCTCCTTGCCTTCAGCCCCGGGGTTATGGGTGTCAACGAAAGCGGTTCGACATGGAACAAGCTCGTTGAATCTCACATGTTGTACTTTTCGATTCATCAGATTAACTCAGTTCTTTCGGTTCTCTTTTCAAACCGGTGTCACGGCTCAGGATGGCCTGCTCGGGACGCGATCCCCTCATACGGCTTCCTCCGTCATATTGGCGAAGAGGTCATAGCCCATTTGCAGCAGAACATGCGGAATGTCGACGAAGACCCAGTTTTCGACCAGCAAATCCCCCTCACGACGCCACCAGTCGCCAACGCGCATGAACAGACGCTTGCCGATCGAGGGCTGGCCGAGGAAGGGTTTCGCCTGCAGGCAGTTCAGCGACGGCCAGCCGCCGGAGCAAATGTAATCGCCGTCGGCAAAGCGGGTGAAATGGTGGGTCTGGCTGCCAGGTACCGAGCCGCCGATCCATTCGCTGAACGCACCTTCGAAAGAAACCTGGAAACCCGCAAAATTCTCAAGCCCGACAAAGCTGCCGAAGGCGGCGGGGCCGTACCAAAACATATCGTCGTGCCAGTAGGGTCGCCAGGCCTCGTCCTTGGTGGCGAGGCTGCGCAGCATGTCCGTCACCATCCCGACCGAAGACGCGCTGTGGCTGGGATCATTCTCCTGCCATTGCAGCCCGTCCTGGCTGGCAGGACCTGGCAGGTAACCGGTAAAGCCCCGGACACGGCCCGGACTGTCGGTTATCGGCCATCGACCAGCGGCGATCATCAGTTCGGGGATGTCGAGGAAAATATAACTTTCAACAGCGCGGCCGTTTTCCATCCGATGAAACTCGCCGACACGCAGGTTGGCGAGCGTTCCGGTGGGCTTGATACCCAACCACGGTCTTGTGAAATTTCCGAAATAATACCCAGTCGAAGTCACCCAGTCGCCACCATCACAATCGCCGCCAAAAGCCATGTAGTCAGTGCGACGCAGATGTTCGAACGCGACTTCAAGCGGTTGAAGGAAGCGGTCGATATATTCAGCCGGGCCTGTGAGTTCGTTGTAAGGATGCACGACGTTGATTTGCGCGTCCCTGTCAAAGAAACCGTTAATGGCCTCTCTGAGATCACCACCAGACCTGTGTTGTCTTTCGATGTAAGACCTGAGCGCCTGTTTATTTCGTGCTATTTCCGACATGGTGTCATCCTTTCACTGCACCCTGAGTAAGCCCTGCCACAATCTGTCTCTGGAAAAACATCACGAGGAAAAACAGTGGCGCAGTGGCTGATACCACGGCGGCAACAGCAAACATGATCTGTCCTTCGTTGTAGGTCGACCCGAGAAAGGCAGCGATGGCCGGGATCATAGTGCGGTTTTCCTCGTTCAAGAGCATCGAGGTCACGGCGAAGTCATTGTAGGCGAGAAGGAAGCTGAAGAGCCCAGTCGTGATAACGCCTGGCCACATCACAGGCACGATTACATGCCGGAATGCCTGGAATTGGGTGCAGCCGTCGACTCTAGCGCTTTCGTCCAGTTCCTTCGGGATGTTCTGGAAGAAGGAGTGCAGCATCCAGAGAGTGAACGGTTGATTGATGGCCACGAGCACGATGATTGTCGTCGGCAGAATGCCCCAGACGTTCCATTCAAAGAACGGCAGCATGTAACCCGATACAAGTGTGATCGGGGGCATGGCACGGAAAATCAATGCAATGATCAGGAGCCAGAATGTGTAGCGATAGCCGGAGCGAGACAACGCGTAGCCACCAAGGGTTCCGATGGTCAGCGACGAGCAGACCACGAAGAAACAGACGATCCCAGTATTGATGACCGAGCGCCAGAACTCTCCCTGTACCCAGGCACCTTCATAACCAGCCATGGTGAACGGCGTGCCATAGGTCATTTCTGTCCGTCGACCGAAAATAGCATTTGTCCAGTCGGCGATGGAGAAGAAATCCAGCTCCACCTTGAACGACCCCCAGAACGTCCAGAGGAACGGAAAGGCAGCCGCTATCAGCCATACAACGATGAAGCCGTAGGTCAGAAGACGAAGTCCGAATGGTTGTCTATTGACGCCAGAAGCCATTATTTCTTGTCTCTGAAATCACGCCATGTCCGTACGAGAACCGGCGACAGAAGGATAGTGACCCCGATGATGGTCAGCACTGAACTCGTGGCCGCGGCTGAAAACTGCCGTGTTTCGCCGCCGAGGTCGTTGAAGATGATCCAACTTAGTGATGTCGCATGCGCTTCGGCGTTAAAGCCGACAATGGGCTCGAACACCCTGAAATTGTCCATCAACTGGATGAGCGCAACGAAGGTCACCAGCGGCATCAGATGCGGGACGACCACGTAGCGAACCTGCTGCCAGCGGGTCGCACCGTCGATACGCGCGGCCTCAATCTGTTCCATTGGAAGGGTCTGCAGGCCGGCATAAAATACGACAAAGGCAAAAGGCGCAGCGTGCCAGATGCCATAAACGATCAGTGAAACCCACATCAGGCCGGTCGAGGCTTTCAGAGAGAAACTCGGATCGCCCACCAGGTAGACAAGCGCATCTCCAAGAATCCCACGGCTGTCGATCATCCAGAACAGGATCAACGAACCGATCAGGGGTGTCACCGTGAACGGTAGGAGCGAAAAGAAGATCACCAGACCCTTCAGATGCCGATGAAGTGAATTCACTGCAAATGCGATTACGAGGCCCAGGATTACCATCAGCGGCGTCACGATGAAGGTAAAGGTCAGCGTGAAGGCCATGGCCCGGTAAAACGGCAGGTTCATGAGACTGGTCCAGAATTCACCCAGATCGTCGCTCTGACGCCAGGCCTCCGCGACCTCGGCAAAGGCCAGGTGCCCACGGTCAAGATAAATGTCGAATCCCACTAAGCGCCCCAATGGCTCGGCTTCCCGCAGCTCGCGCGTGGCTTCCTGATCAATGGTGGTTTCTAAAATGCAGCCGGACAGTGGTGTACAGGTCTCGGCCTCAACAAGAACTGCTCCGTGAGGGGTATGTAGCGACTGAAGGACGACCGACACGATCGGTGCCGCAATGAACAGCAGCATCGCCAGACCTGTCGGCAGGAAAAACCAGAAAAACGTGCGGTGTCTCATGCCCGGCCGCTTTGGAAACTTGGTTCATACCGGAGAGGGAGACCCCTCTCCGGTATTTTCAGGAACTTACTAGAGGTAGCCCTTTTCTTTGGCGGCGGCAATGTAAGCCGCCTCGACATCGGACAGCGCCTGTTCCGCGCTTTCCTTGCCCTGCATGAAATCGGTAAGTTCACCACCGAGTGCTGTGTGCAACAGGCCCTGGTAAGGCAGCATTGGGTAAGGGATCGTGCCAGCATTGGCCGCTGCGAACACGCCCTGTGCGGCATCGGTCGGCTCGTAGCCATCAATCAGCCATACCGCCAGAGGGGATGTCTCGGCGTTCAACATTTCTGGTCGGATCGCATGGGTCATTGCGATGAAGGTTGCCTCAGCCTCTGCGTCGCTGACATTCTTGGCAACAGTCCAACCATCCCACCACAGGGTTGAAGCCGGGGTAGAACCGCCACCAACGGTCATCGGACCGGCGATTGCATAGCCATTTCTAACTTCTTCCGGAACACCGTCAACCGTGACAAGCGTAGCAGCACGGCTGCCCCACATGTTCATTAGTGCGACGTTACCTGCGCGGTATTCGGCGTTGGTCGCGTTGGAATCGTGGGTCAGGAAGTCGGGGTTCATGTATTCCGAGAGAGCCTTCATCATGTTGAGCGCGTTGGCGCCGGCTTCTGAATTCACGTTCGGTTCAGCCGAACCGGCCTTGAAGTGCGATCCGCCATAGCCGAGAAACATGTTGTTGAATTCCTGGGCGAGATTCCAGCCGGCTTTGTAGGCGCCGCCAACTGGGTTTTGCTTGATCCCCTTCTCACGGATCATCTTGGCAGCAGCCAGCATGTCCTCATATGTTTTCGGTGGCTCGACACCGATCTGCTCAAGAACATCAGCACGATAGACGAGATGCTGGGCGTTCGCCATGAAGGCAACGGCCATCACCTTGCCACCAATCGTGATCAGCTGGTTTTTCTTCAAATGCTGCCCGTGTTTGGCGACCAAATCATCCAGCGGCTGGATCACGTCTTCGTTCATCAACGCCACGATCGACGAGTTCGCGATGATCGCTGAAGTGTATTCAGCCGGATTGCCCTGCATGCCAGGGACGTTGATCTTCTGGTGGTCAGCGGTCAGGTTTGTGGTGACTTCAGCTCCGGAACATTCCTGCGCGTTGGCGCCGACGGTTTGAATCGCCGGAAATTCATTTCCTACGATACTGACACGAGCACCGATCTCGCAGGCAAACGCTGCGCTGCTCGCCAGAAGCGACACCGCGCCGATAAGAGCCAGTTTTTTTAGAAACATTTCTTCCTCCTAATTTCTCAATTTAGATGCGTCTTGCAATCACGCACCGTGGTGGTTCCCCAGTCAATTGATCCGGGGGTGGTTAACAAGAGGTGTTACCCTCTAATTCGCGCACCTGTTCATCCGACAAACAGGTGGCAAATCTGAGATCGAATTCGGTAACGCCGTTCATGACTGATCGGCGGATATTCGTTTTCCATCTTTGGCATCAAAACAATGACAATTCTCCGGCAAAATTTTAAATCCGATCGGGTCTCCGATCCCGGCGCGAAAGTCTTTCCCTGCTTTGCCGCTCACGAACGCATCACCACAACGAACGGTGATCTGAGTCGCGTCACCGAGCAACTCCATGCTGTATACCGGTGCTGACAACTCAGCAACATCCTTTACAACTTCTACGTCCTCGGCCCGGAAGCCCATGACTACTTTTCCATCCGGCCCCTTGATGCCTTCAATCGTGACCTGTTCACCGCGAAACGTACCGCACTCGATTTTACCGGGTACGAGGTTCATAGAAGGGGACCCAATAAATCCCGCGACAAACGTATTCGCCGGTTGATCGTAGATCTCAGTCGGCGTACCCAACTGCTGGATTTCCCCTTCTGACATCACAACCACGCGATCTGCCAAAGTCATGGCTTCGATCTGGTCGTGGGTTACGTAGATGGTCGTCACTTCGAGTTCATGCTGCAGATTTTTGATCTGCGCGCGGGTTGAGACCCGCAACTTGGCATCCAAATTGGATAACGGTTCATCCATAAGAAAAACAGTCGGCTTTCGAACAATTGATCTCGCCAATGCAACTCTTTGACGCTGTCCGCCCGAAAGCTCTTTTGGCAATCGATCGAGTAGATCACCGAGCTCAACCATGCGGGCGGCACTGTTAATCATTTCGTCATGTCTCTCCTTTGGCACCTTTCGCACCTTTAACGGAAAACGGATGTTCTCGCGCACAGTCATGGTGGGATAAAGGCCGTAGTTCTGAAACACCATCGCAACATCACGATCCTTGGGCTCCAGATCATTGATGCGCCGGCCACCCATGTGAATGTCGCCTGCAGTCGGTTCCTCGAGCCCCGCTACCAAACGCATGGTGGTGGTCTTGCCGCAACCGGAAGGGCCAAGAAGGACGATGAACTCCTTGTCTTCGATGTCCAAACTAAAATTCCGAACACCCACTACGTCGCCCCACTGCTTAGTCAAGTTTCGAAGTTGAATCTGGGCCATAATTTTCCTGACAACTGGTTTCGCATACGTATGCAAACTATTGCGCAGAGTGTAAAATAGATTGTTTACCCGTGCAATAGCAATTCTTTACCAAGAACTCAATTCACGTATGCTGTATGACACCCAATTGCCGGATTGTTCTAGAACATGGAACGCTATCAAGAACACAAAACCCTGATTCTGAATTATTACCGAGAACTCGAAGACGCCAACTCAGATACCGTCGGGAAAGTCGTCCAGAAGTACGCCGCGCCAGACATTCACTGGTATGGCGTCCATCCGTTTCATGAACAACACGGCAGCGAAGCCATTGTGGAAACCTTCTGGCGCCCTTTTCTTTCCGCCTGGTCCCACGTTCAGCGTCGCCAAGATGTATTTTTTGCAGGCACTAGCGAGATTGACAACACCGACTGGGTGATCAGCATGGGGCACTTCATGGGCCTTCTCGATAGCAGCTGGCTTGGATTTCCCGCTAATCGAAAAATAACGTTTCTACGGTATGCCGAGTTCAATTGCATACAAAATGGCAAATTGGTACGTAGTAGTTTTTTCTGCGATCTCATTGGAGTTATGCATCAATTGGGCATTCATCCGCTTCCACTACAGACCGGCGCCTCGTTCATTTATCCGGGACCAAGAACCAATGATGGAATCTTGCTGGATCCACAGAGTCCAAGTGAATCCACTAAGACCCTAGAACTGGTCAACCGAATGTGTCAAGACCTGCAAGAGCTCAACGTAAGCGGTGATGACTATCCCTCCCCGTCGCTGCTCGCCAAAACGTGGTGTGAAGACATGATCTGGTACGGCCCTGCTGGAATTGGAGCCAGCTATACCATTCCCCGCTACCAGGAGCAGCATCAATACCCATTTAGAAGTGGTCTCAAGGACAAAGTTTTCAACGGTCACCTGTGCCGTTTGGCTGAGGGAAACTATGCTGGATTCTTTGGCTGGCCCAACTTGACCAATACACCGACTGGCGGATTTCTGGGTCTTCCTGCCAATGATACCCGAGCCGACATGCGGGTTGTGGATATCTACCGCCGGGAAGAAGACAAGCTGGCAGAAAACTGGGTTTTCATTGATCTCCCTTGGTGGTTACAACAACAGGGAATCGATATTCTTGATCGTACGAG
>JAPKCI010000231.1 GCA_028823035.1 Rubripirellula sp. | reverse complement strand
TTCACCATCTTTGGGTTCACCATCTTTGGGCTCGTTTTGTTTTTCCTGGTCGGTATCGGATTCGTTTGAATCCTCCAATCGGGATTTCAGCTTTTCACTCTGCTCAGTGACCGACTTTTGTTCGCCTTGGACGTCCTCAATGTCGGCACCATTTTCGGTGCGTGCTCTCGCGCTACGCTGGTTGTTCAGGTTTCGCTTTAAGTCTTTGATGAGTTTGGTGTATCGTTCTTTTTCGTCGCGGATTCGTTTAGAACGATCTTCGCTCATCAAGAGTTTGAGTAGATCGCCTAGTTCCTTGGTGGCTGCCTCTTGGTTCTCAACCGCTTTCTGAAATTCTTGAGTTTTCAGTGATGCGGATGCTAGTTTCAGTTTTTCGAGAACGAACTTGTCTCGTGATTGTTTGGCAGCACGGCGCAGTAAGGCTGAACGCTCCGGGTTCTCTGTGGCCTCGACATCTGCAAGTCGGAGCAGCAACTCTTCCAGCTTTTCGTAGCGTTTTGCAACGCCTTCCTGTTTCGACGACAGAACACCCAAATCATCTGCACGCAGAGAGATTGGTAAGCTGACCATCGTTACGCTGAACGTGAGCACGAGCAACGGAATGATACGGTTTTTTGAAAACATGGGATATGTCCGGGGAAGTGCTGGTCGATCCGTCGGCTTGGATTCGGGTGAGATCGGCGGATTTGCGTGCATGGTTCCGAATGGCATTGAAACGCTCCTCGTTCAGTCGTCACGGGTCGGCACCCGTGAGTCAGATCGATAGGTTGGTCGTCATCGATATTGAAAGGTAGGTCACGCTATCATTGCGACCGGTTGGCAGACAGTTGAGGCGGCTACTTAAATAAGTCCAGTACTTGTTTCTTGCGTTCGCTCTTGGTGTCGTCTGTGAGTTCAGATTGGTCATCCATCAGTTGACGAACGAGATCAAGGATTTCGTTGTAGCTTTCAAGGTCAAGCATTTTTTCGAGTACTGCAGTTAATTCCAGCAGTACATCCTCTGCGGTGGCCACCGCCTCAGCAGTTTTTGGGATGCCGGCCTCTGGGTCTGCCACCAGTCCTTCGACTGCTTTGATTTGGTCACGTAGCCTCTGCAAAGATCCAGTAACGATGTTGTTCAAAGGGTCTCGGACGCCTTTGCCAATCCGTTCTCTGCGGTCAACGGAGTCGACGCGATTATTGAGCATTTCAAGAAGAATGTCATCAAGTGAAGTCGCGATGCCCAAGAGTTCTTCTGATGTCTTGGTTGCTTGAAGTCCGCTCTGCTGAATGCGTAGGCGCCGCACCTGCTGCAGGCGGGTTAATGTCTTTTTATCTGTGTTTTGGGGCTGTTCAAAGCCATGTCGTCGTAGCAGATCAAGCGTTTCACGCAGAGTTGTCATCTCGTTGATGGTTTGCTCGAGTCGGGAACGCAGCGCGAGTTCTCGGCGCTCGAGCAACGCCAGAAGTTTTTCAGGTTTGACGAGTTCCAGACGGAATACCTCGCTGCGGCTGATGTGTTGGCTGCCCAGGTTGTAGCGGTCGGTGGCCTCGCCAATGAGGTTGATCGCACCGCCCGGCACAAGTTTGGGCAGACTGTTGTTGGCGGAGAGTTCACGAAGATCAAGTTCCGTCTCGGTCGCTCCATCGCGATCGAGGGGCGGAGATGTGGAAGCCGATTTCGATGGTTCGCTTTCCGCTTCATCGTTGCTAGTGGGCGTGACTGAGATGTTCAGGGTAGCAACGCCGTAGTCATCCACTGCGGTTGCAGTGATTGGAATTTTTGCGATGGGGGTGACTGCTGTGCCAATGCCTTTGAGTTTGATACTTAGCTCGGGGATTTCATCAAGGACAACACCCAGGAAGTATCGATAAGGCGATTGAGCCGAAATGCCGTCGTTGTCTTCGGGAACGATGATGACGGTGGTAGCGGCACTGAAATTTGGCAAAGTCATTTGCACTTCTCGGCGATCGTCCGAGTAAAGCAGTTTGACATCAGAATGAACCTGATCGTCAGCTTTTAGCAGGACATCTGTATCCCCTAGCGGAACGCTGCTGGTCGCAACAAGTGTGACGTCACTACCCTCTCGCAGTCGGAGCCCAGATTGGTACTCCGTTACAAGGTCCGTTTCGCCACTACCTTCGGGACGTAGATAATCTGGATATCGAATTTCAAGTTCCATCTTGGTCAACGCTGGTGGCTGCACTGCTTCTACGCGATAGTTATCAAGACGGTCATCAAGGCCGCGAATGTCCAAGGTCAAAGATTCGCTAAGGCCTGTCAGGGGCGAGCCATCGAGGATAAATGCCTGATAACCTTCGACCACGCGTCCGACGCGACGCATGTTCGATTGTCCGCGGGTTCCTGAATCGGTTCGGTAATAAACAGTGCAAACCACTGGCACCTCTGCGTCGTCAGCGCGAGCACGAATTCGCAGCGTACTGTTGCTGCCACGCGGTAAACGGATCAGCTTGTCGGTAAACTCCCACAACTCTGGTGGCAACGTACCGTCATCCGACGCCGTGACAACTGGCAGCTCGACGCCAACCATTTGGAGTTCAGCCCGACGCGGCCATGGATCGTCAGTCAGCAGGGTTAATCTTGATGCCGCCAAGGCGAAGGCTTGTGGACTCAGAATCAGAAAGACCAATGCGGCGATAGCAAGCGGCCCAGCAACCATCAGCTTTCGCATCAGTGGCTCCCAGCGGAAAATGCGATTGGGATCGACCTTGTCAATCTCAGCCGCTGCCTCGGCGTGAACCTGATTCAGAAGTTTTATAGAGTGTGAGTCGCCGGTTCTTCCGGCTTCGGTCAACTGAACCGCTGTGACCAGACGTCCACCCAAACTGGGGTGATGACGCTCTAACAACAGGGCTAAACTGTCATCAGGTAAAGGACGTTTGAGCCGGCCCGCCAGCATTTTTGTGAGGATTGCAAACACGCCGGTGGCGACCGTGCACAGCAGGATAATCCTTGCCAGACGCGGCATCTCTCTGCCCCCTAGCTGTACGGGCAGGTAATCGAGGGCCAACCCAATCCAAAATGCTGATAAAACGACGGCTAGCACGGCCAGGATCGAGTCCCAGACGACGTACCTGCGCACCCGGGTCCGTAGCGATTGAAGCAAGGAAGTCAGGCTTGGGTCGAGTTGTTGTTTGAAAGACATGCAGGATCGGTCAGATTACAGTTAGGTCCGTGCCGTGCGGGGCTATGCCCCCACATCGTTTCCTTTTATACCAGACACTGGAACTATGTAGCGTTCTGGCTAGCCCCAGTGACACTTGCGAGTGTCACGCGTTTTGACGGGATTTCCGTCACCTCACCGCCCATTCTCGTTCATCCGGGTCGTTTCTGGAATGACAAAATTCAGGCCCTGTATCGATCTTCATCACGGCCAGGTCAAACAAATCGTCGGCGGAACCCTTCGTGACGATCGTAGACCCGTGGAAAACTACGTTTCTTCTCGGCCACCGGGTTGGTATGCCGCAAAGTACGCGGCTGACGGCCTGACCGGAGGCCATGTGATTAAATTGGGCCCCGGAAACGAACAAGCGGCCGCCGAGGCAATCGGTGCCTACCCCGGTGGGTTGCAGATTGGCGGGGGCATTTCAGCGGAAAATGCGGGTTGTTGGCTCGATGCAGGCGCCAGCCAAGTCATTGTAACCTCCTGGCTGTTCAGTCAATCAGGCGAGCTGCTCGAAGATCGAATGAAGGCGATCCTGAAGGCCGTTGGCCGCGAGCGACTTGTTATCGATCTAAGTTGTAGACGGATTCAACCGTCGGATGGCCCGCCAGCATGGTGCGTCGCCATGAATCGCTGGCAGACGCTGACCAACATTGAAATATCTAACGAAAACCTCGACTTTCTGGCAGATTATGCCAGCGAGTTTCTGATCCACGCCGCCGATGTTGAAGGCCTGTGTCGGGGAATAGACCGGGAATTGGTTATTAAACTGGGCGAATGGGGGAAGTTGCCTGTGACCTATGCCGGCGGCGCCGCCTCGATTGACGATGTCCAAGCGGTCGATTCGGCGAGTGGTGGCAAAGTGGATATCACTGTCGGCAGCGCGCTCGATCTCTTCGGTGGCGATGGGGTTCGTTATGACGAGCTTGTGCAATGGAACCAGCGAGGTTGAGGAACCAGCGAGGTTGCGGAACCAGCGAGGTTGCGGAATCAGCGAGGTTGCGGAATCAGCGAGGTTGAACCCGTTCGGAACTCGTCATGATGAGCCATGATCGATTCGCTTGATGAGATGAATTGTTGAGCACATAGCAGGCGTAACCTGACGCCTGATCCGCTGCCACGGATGTCGGGCTGGAGCAAGAGTGGGCAGTACATGTCGTGGGCAATCGTCTTTCGAAGCAGCCAGCACATTCTTGCCCTGCTAGTAACCGAGGATTGGATTTCTCCGTGGCAGATTGAGCAAGTGCTGGCTTGTTGGGCAGTGCTGGCTTGTTGGGCAGTGCTGGCTTGTTGGGCAGTGATCTCGCCGAGCTAGCAGTCCGCTATTCGCCGTCGTGGCCCGTGTTGCTGCGGAGCACATAACGAAGAGAATCGATCTTCGCATCCTCACAGATTGCCGAGATGGCGGCCGGCAGATCGCGCGGCTTTGGAACTGCTGGAACTGTCTTGGGCGGAGCGACCGTCACTGACTGCGGCTTTTCTGCGGTTACGTTCATTGAGTCAACTCCTGCCAAGTGGATGGCGCATCGTCGTTTTCATGAGCCTGCCGTATCACGACGTCTTGCCGCATCCTGCCAGGTGATGAGAGATCCCTCATCGTTCAAACGATCGCATCGGGTTGTCTTCTTGAACCCTCAAGAAAAACGCGTGACCCTGACGCAAATCCGTTAGTAAGTTGTACGCGGTGATTCGACCGTCGTCCGCGCACAAACCGCAGGATTTCTAAAAACGAATGATGGCATTCTTCGAGGAGACGATACGCGAAAGCTCTTTTTATTGCTGTTTGTTGTCTGCTAATCTACCCTCGCGGGGTTTCGGTGGCGAGGATGTAAACAGCTAGCTTTTCATGAAAGTTCGTATCGCGATGGACACCCAGTTTTGATTTTTTGTCTATCGGCACCCAGAATCACCAAGCGGGGGGGCTGCGGACCGAGTTTGTTGAATGAGGAACGCCGTGGCGCGGGATTCAAGGGGTCGGTGTTATGGGAGCTTGAGGCCAGGGGGTTGTCCCAGGAGCCCATTGCTTCGGCTGCTTGGCTCTGGCTGTGTTGACTTTCTCAACCAGCCACGATGGTGGGGACTTGTTCTCGTCCATGCCATACACGTACGGCAGCGCGGGTGTCATTAGCAGTGGCTTATCACCCAAGGGGGGGCGTTCTGCTGCGGCGGCTTCCAGACGCTTGGTGAGTCGTTTTACGAGTTCGGGATGTTGATTTGCGATATCGGTTGTTTCAGCGGGATCATTCTTGATGTCGTAGAGCAGAGAGCCCATCAATTTGTAATCCCCGTCTCGGATGGTCGGGATCCGCACGCTGCCGGTGACTTCGAAAATGATCTCGGTGCGTGGGCTGGGTTGTCCATCGAACAAGGCACCCGTCAGATCCTTGCCGTCAACTTTGCGAGGCTGTTTTATCTCCGCGCCGCCAAGGGTCAGAAAGGTTGAATAGAAGTCAGTAACGTGCATCATTGCATCGGTTTTCGATCCCGGTCGGAGGTGGCCCGGCCACCGCATCAAGCAGGGCACCCGCACGCCTCCCTCGTACGTCGTGTTTTTGGTGCCGCGAAAAGGCCGGTTGCTTTCTTCGGTCAGGCCGCCGTTGTCATTGGTGCAAATCACCAACGTATTGTCTCTGAATCCGCCGCGATCGATTGCCTTTAGGATCCGCCCCACAGCTTCGTCATAGCATTTTAACGCTGCCTCGCGAGCAGTGAACTTATCAGTGTGTCGTGGCACAACGTCGATGGGGCCGTGAACGGCGTTGAAAGGTACGTAGATAAAAAATGGTTTATCTTTTCTTTGGGTCGCGATGATACGCTCGCACTCTGCTGCGATCAGATCGGTCGCGTATCCCTGCTCTCGGATCGGACGCTCGTTTCGGTGCCAGTCGTAAACATGAAAGGGGACGGGGGCATTGTGCGGTATCATGAAGGTGTTGTAATCGATGCCCCATGCATAATGACCGTACTGATGCATGAATCCCTGCTGCATCGGCAGGTGTTCCTTGAGCCATTCGCCGCAATGCCATTTGCCGATCAGTGAGGTGAAGTACCCAGCGTCCTTGAGTGCCTCGGCGATCGTGCGTTCTCGAGTGTCCAACGCATGGATTCTTCGCGTTTCTTCGCCATCACTGTTCGTTGCCAGTGTCAGGCCGAGTTTCTTAAGGTAACTAGGTTTACCAAAATCTTCTGATCGCCAATCACTCCATGTTCGGAATGCATACCGTCCGGTTAGCAATGCGGCGCGTGTCGGGGCACAAACACTGTGGGTGTAGAATTGCGTGAGTTGCATCCCCTCGCTGGCCAGTTGATCCATGTGGGGCGTCAGTTCGGGATTGCCTCCGGTAAAGCCAGGCTGTCCGTATCCCATGTCGTCTGAAAGAATCAAAAGGATATTTGGGCGACTACCCGGCAGCGTCTTCGAGCTTGTGGTTTCTGAGTGTGCCCGACGAACGAGGCAAACGGTGCTCAAAGTAAGCAGACAGGCCAGAAAGGCCGGCAACCGATAGAGAGAGATTTGCATGTGGACGGTAGGCGTTGGCGAGCAGGATACGAATCGAGGTGTTTCTGGGATTGTAACCCCATTTTCGGATCTCGCATCAGCCAGTATTTAGGGGCGACACGGGTAACACCTTTCCCTGTCGCGAAATCCAGGCTATTCGTGTTTACTAAGCCGCTGGCTTACTGATATCGTTAAAACCGGCGTGCAGTTGGCAAGATAGGGAAAATCTGGAGATTTTCTCTAAAGTTGCCGATAAGAGCCAGAGAGTCGAAAACACGCCGCTTTGCGACCAGGGGTTGAGGGTCGTTGCGTTGCCTATATCCGACAGGGAAGGTCGAGTGATGTGGTGGATTACGGATAATCAGGTGCAGCGGAATTCTGTAGGTGTCTCCGGGGGTGGGACGGTTTCGGCTTCGGTCAGGCGAACTTCCGTTCGATCAGTAGTGCAGCACAAACGGCTGAAACTGCCGGTCTCCGTTGTTCAAGCCTCCGCGAACCTGGTGCTGCAGGAGTCCGGTGTCAGTGGTCAAGCAGAGGCACCCACGCTCAGGAAAGACATTCGTTGTCTTGAATCGGCACTCAGGAACCAAGAGACGCAAAAACGCGAGGCCTGTGAGACTCTGGAGTTGTTGCGGGCAGTTCACGCCAGTCAGATCGAAAGGTTTGCTGCTCTTGAGGCGGAATTATCGTTCCTGTCAGGCAGTCGCCGTCATGAGTGCACCCGCACAGCAGAACGTTCGCGGTGGCTGCGACTGGCAGTGGATCACGCGCAAACCCTCACGCGGACGCTCCACGAATCACAGCATGCAAACCAACCGCAGATTGACAGTTTGATGTCACGTGTAAGTGAATTGGAGGCAGACGAACAATGCCTTAAAGCAGCACTTGAAACAGCAGGTCAGGAGCAAAGAATTCTTTCTGACATCGTGACTGACATGGAAGCTTGCCGAGAAAATGACTCAGAACTCCATTCGCAGGAAACCGAGTCTCTGCGACAGCACCTGGATAAGGCAGGTCAAGCAGGTCAGGCAGGTCAGGCAGGTCAGGCAGAAATGTCTCAGGTACAGCAACTCAATCTCAAAATAGTCAGTCAGGCAACCGAACTTCGTTCGCTCAAAAAAGAACTCTCTCAAGAGAGGGACCAACGGAACTTGAGCATTGATGAAGACCCAAAACGGAACTTGTGCGGTTCGGTTGAGAGCGTACAGTCCACCCATGAAGCGGTCGAACTTTCTCGACGACTTGAAGTCAGCCTTGCTGCGGCTTGCACCGAGTTGGACGCCGCTGTCCACGATCTGCAATACGCGAACGCGGAGTGTGAACGTCTCCGAAATGAATGTCTTGAACTTGAGTCGCTGTACGATCATGAGTTCACACAAGCCGTTCACGTAGCCGAGTTGCATTCCCTTAACGCAAGTCTATTGGAAGAACAGATCAGCGACGTTGGCTGCCTTGAGATTGACTTGCGTCACGAGATTAGGCAGCACGTCGAGGTCACACAGGAATTGCGTGGTAAGGTCTCAAAGTTGAGCAACGCTCTGGACGACTTCAGCGAAAATCAAAACACAGATTCCGTGATGTCGCGCAATCTGCAGTTGGAAGTCGCGGCATTGCGTCAGGACAATGAAGCGATTGACGTATTGCAGAAAGATAACGCGGAACTGGCGGGGGCAAACCATAAGTTGACGCTCATCAATGAAAGCCTCAACGAACAGTTCGGTGCCGCGGAATTGCAGGCCGAAGAATCAGTCTTGCAGCACACGAAAACCGTTCAGGATTTGCAGCGGGTGCTGGAACATCACGAGCGTGTATCCGCCGTTGCCCAAGCAGAAGCTGATCTGGCGGTCAGCCAGTTTGACGATAAACGATCTGGATTTGAGAAGGGGTTGGAGCAACGGGATCAGGTAATTCAGGGTCTGAATGCTGATGTTGGTAAGTACCAAGCACGCCTGAAACAGATCGAATCAGAATTGGAAGGCGAGTTGGTCAATCGGACGATTGCAGAACAGGAATCTCAACGTCTCAGTCTGGAGGGATCGCAGCGGATTGCGTTCATGGATCGCGAACGCGAGGAACTGCAGAGAGAGTTGAAGCGATTGCAGGATGATGCCGACGGACGAGATTCGTCTGCTATGCGTTCGGCCGCTTGATCGGTATCCAGATCCCCGATGGCAGAAAAAACGGCATTGGGCAGCACTCGGCGCGATCACTCTTCGGCGCGATCACTCTTTCGTTGGTGCCGTTGGTGCCGTTGCCTGTTGGTAAACATGCACGTCGTGTTGTGGGAATGGAATGCTGACGCCCTCACGATCAAATTCCTTCTTGACAGTTTGGATCAGGTCCCAATACACGGTCCAGTAATCTTCCGTTCGGGTCCAGGGGCGACAAATCAGGTTCACTTGTGAGTCAGCCAGTTCGTTCACTTTGATGTTTGGCGCCGGGGTCGGAAGAACCAGTGGGTGATTCTCGACGGTGCGTTTCAGGATTTTGCAGGCCTGGTCGATGTCGTCTGCATAACCGATTCCAAACACCAAATCGACACGGCGCGTGTCACTGGCGGTCGAATTCGTAATCGTCCCGCCCCAAATATCGTTGTTTGGTATGATCATCAGCTTGTTGTCGAATGTTCGTACATGTGTTGAAAACAGTGACACCGAATCGACACTCCCAGACACTCCGGCTGCCTGGATGACATCGCCAACGTCAAAGGGACGGTAGGCAAGAATGAGCATCCCGCTGGCAAAATTACTGAGGGTTCCCTGCAATGCAAAAGCCACCACAAATCCAGCAGCGCCAACAGCAGCAAGTAACGGTGTGATATCGATTTCAAGGGCAGCCAACCCAATGATGAAGCCGATCAACATGGAGATCTGTTTCGCAAACGTACTGAGGAAATTGACAAGCAGTTGTGAGATGCCCTTCACCCGCGTTGTGGCCCGGCGAACGAAGTTGCCAATGATACTGGCACCGAAGTACGACACGAGTAACGTGACCGCAAAACGTACCAAGTTCCAGAGCCAGCGTTTTCCGCCCTGTTCAGCAAAGAGCCATGTGGTCAGCATCCTCCACAAGCCAGTCGCGTTAGTTACGTCTAATGTCACACCATTGAGGGCATTGATGTACTTGCGATACGAGGTGGGGTCGCCTCCCTTGAGCTCAAGACTGCTAAGTATGATTTCCAGTTTCTGAGAGATCTCGGTCTTTACGAGGGTCAGATCGGTTAGCTGGATCGACAGGTTGGTTTGCTGTTCTGTGAGCGTGGCAACGGTGGTGGTTGGCGGCGTCGGGGCATCAGCGGGTGGCCGCGTCTGTGTATCAGCGGGTGGCGGCGTCTGTGTATCAGCGGGTGGCGGCGTCTG
>JAPKCI010000230.1 GCA_028823035.1 Rubripirellula sp. | reverse complement strand
CCAAATTTCGTCAACGATGTGATGCCGATATTAACCAAAGCAGGTTGCAACGCCGGGGTTTGTCATGCCAAGGCTGGTGGTGGTCAAAACGGATTCCAACTTTCACTGCTCGGGTTTGAGCCGCTAGAGGATTACAGTCATCTGGTGCTTGAGGGGCGCGGTCGGCGACTTTTCCCCGCCGCTCCCGATGAAAGTTTGTTGCTTAAAAAAGCCTCGGGAAAAATGCCGCATCGAGGCGGCATTCCATTGCCAAATGATTCGCAAGGGTATCGTATCCTCAGACGCTGGATTGCTTTGGGTACACCACTTGGTGATACGTCGACGGAGGTTTCGTCATTAGAGGTACGACCAGGTCAGGGCAACGTTGAGAGTGGCACAACCACGCAGTTGACAGCGATTGCACATTACTCTGATGGATCGCAACGCGATGTAACAGAACTGGCGCTTTACGAAACAAATGATGATGCAATGGCCACGGTTACCGACCAGGGCTCAGTGACCGCAATGAACCTTCCGGGCCGCGTCGGCGTGATGGTACGCTATCAAGGCAGGGTAACAGTATTCAATGCCGCGATCCCATTAGGCGCAGCAGTGGAGTTACCTGGCTCGAATAATTTCATTGACGAACATGTCTTTGCTAATTTGCAACAGATCGGTGTTCCGCTTTCAGCCTTATGCGACGATTCAACCTTTCTGAGGCGAGTCACGCTGGACATCGCGGGTCGGCTACCGACTGCCGAAGAGTCCCGAGCGTTCCTGAGCAATGATGATTCAGAGAAACGATCTGAATGGATAGATGAGCTACTGCGAAGTCCGGGATATGCAGACTACTTCGCAAATAAGTGGACGGCACTTTTAAAAAACCGACGTGACGATGCCAGCGACATCACATCTAACTTTGCGTTTCATGCATGGGTACGTGATAGTCTTTTGACCAATGTGCCTTACGACCAAATTGTTCGCGAGTTGTTGGCAGCAACTGGAACAGTAATCGCCAACCCTGCGGTCGCCTGGTACAAGCGAGTCAAAGAGCCCAAACAACAAATGGAAGATGTCGCGCAACTCTTTCTCGGAGTCCGGATGCAGTGTGCGCAATGCCATCACCATCCATTTGAACGCTGGAGTCAAAATGACTATTACGGACTTTCTGCCTTCTTTACCCGCGTCGGGCGAAAGCCAACTGGCATCCAGGGAGAAGACCTCATCTTTCACCAGCGAGGCGTGGCAGCGGCTAAAAACATCAAGACGGGAATGATGATTCAGCCATCCGCACTTGGGGATAATGTGGGCGCCATTACTCCTGATCAGGATCCCCGTTTGCAATTATCCGATTGGCTGAGTGATCCGGAGAACCCCTTTTTTGCAAAGGCGTTGGCCAACCGATACTGGAAACACTTTTTCAAGCGTGGTTTGATCGAACCCGAAGATGACATTCGTGATACCAATCCACCGACCAACCCTGATTTGCTCGCTGCTTTGGAAGATCACTTTCTGTCAAGCGGCTTTGACCTCAAGGAATTGATTCGAGCGATCACCAATTCTCGCACCTACCAACTTGAATCCATTCCGCAGGACGAGAATCTGGTAGACCGGCAAAACTACTCGCGTTTCTACCCCCGACGCTTGCAGGCCGAAGTGTTGCTGGACGCGATCGACCAGTTGACAGGTGCAACCACAAGCTTTGCGAATCTGCCACTGGGGACACGCGCGATCGCGTTGCCTGACAACAGTTACAACAAGTCTTCTCCATTCCTGCGAGTCTTTGGACGGCCCGAAAGTTTGAGCGTCTGCGAATGTGAACGTGTTCAATCCGCAAGCCTGGGCCAGAGTCTCCACCTGATGAATGCAGCGGATTTAAAGTCGAAACTTGCGACCTCTGGCGGCGTGGCCCAACAATTAGCAGAAGCGGAAAGCGATCTGTCAGAGCGTATCGCTGGACTCTACTTCACTGCGTTTTCGCGTCCACCAACCGAAAGTGAACTCAACGTTGCGTTGGTATTCTTTTCGGAGAACATCGCAGAAGATGCGAACAGCGACACTTCGCCAACGCCCACACGCAGCCAATTCGAAGACCTGATATGGGCACTCATTAATACAAAAGAGTTCCTGTTTAACCACTAGGGAATCATGAACACGGCATCAAACATCTATCGGCGACAATCCTGTCTTTGGATCTTTAAGATTGCAACGGCATTCCTGTTGGTGATTTCTACTTCGGTTGTGGCATGTGGCCAAGCAGTGTGTCTGCCGGCACCTCGCCTGCTCACCACCATGCCAATGGGAGGTCAGGTTGGTACCGAACTGGACATCACGGTCACCGGCCAATACATAGAACTTGCAAATGAGTTGCGTTTTTCCGATCCGCGGATCATCGCCACCCCGCTACTCGATAACGACGGCACCGCGTTGCAAGGCCGCTATCGCGTGACCATTCCAGCGGACACTGCCCCAGGAATCGTCGAGGCAAGTGTCATGACCCGCCTGGGCCTGTCTGCTTCGAGGGTGTTCACAGTGGGAGCATTACCTGAGGTTTCTCAGCAGAAGCCAAATACCGAGATCAAATCAGCCATACCCCTCGAGATCAACTCAGTCTGCAATGCCTCGATGACAGCGCGTGCAGTTGATTTCTATCAGTTTCAGGCAACCAAGGGAGAACGTATCCTTGTGGACTGCGCCGCAAAAGGAATCGATTCCAAACTTAATCCGGTCGTCATTGTCGCCGATGCCAAAGGTCGCGATCTGGCAGTGGAACGCCGCGGTGGTGCGATCGATTTTTCGGTACCAGAGGATGGTGTTTATGTCATCAAGGTTCACGACCTTACCTTCAAGGGTGGTGACACCTATTTTTACCGCCTTGTTTTAAAAGCACTTAGGACAGGCGATTCTGTGACTCGCCATCCTTCAACACGGAAGGTCAATGCGTTTTCATGGCCTCCTAAGGGACTCTCCGCACAAGCAGATCGGCAAGAAAAGGAACCCAACGACGGGGATCTTGTGGAACAGATCGACTTGCCCTGTGACATCTCAGGAAACTTTGCCAAGGCCGCCGACACCGATGTCTTTGAGTTCACCGCAAAGGCTGGCGACGTTTGGTGGGTCGAAGTTGCATCGGAACGTTTGGGACACCCCACCGATCCAACTGTGATCATTGAGCATGTCGACCTCAGCGGTGATGTTCCCGTGCTGACAGATGTGGTAGAGCTCAATGATATCGCCAGCCCAATCAAGGTGTCGTCCAACGGCTACGCCTATGATGGCCCACCGTATAACGCGGGATCCTCAGATATTCTGGGCAAATTTGAGATCACCAAGGACGGCACACACCGTTTGCGACTAAGTGACCTTTTTGGCGGCACTCGAAACGAGCCAGCAAATATCTATCGATTGATTGTCCGTCAAGCGAAACCTGATTTTTCGTTGGTGGCGTGGGGCATGCACATGCAGCTGCGAAATGGTGATCGCAATGCGCTTTCGAAGCCGATTGCCCTGCGTGGCGGTGCAACGATGGCGCTAGAAGTGGTTGCGGTTCGGCGAGACGGGTTTGATGGCGAAATCCAGCTGGCGATGACGGGGCTACCAGATGGCGTTACAGCGCAGGGGTTGACCATTCCTTCAGGAAGTAGTCGTGGCGTGCTGTTGGTGACTGCTGATGAAGGCGCTCCCCGGGGCATCACCAACGCAACCTTCACGGGCACGGCCACGATAGATGAGCAGAATGTCACCCGTCCGTGTCACTTGGCGTCGATGGCGTGGCCAGTTCCGAACCACTGGAGCGAGGTGCCAAGTCCAAGATTGTTAGCGGACGTGCTGGTTTCGGTGGGCGGTGATGAGCCCGCCCCCATCTCAATCGCCCCGCGTGAAAAAAAGATCTGGGAAGCCAAGCAGGGTGAAACACTTACTATCCCTCTGATCCACATGCGGCGCGGAGAGTTTTCGGGCACCACAATGGCGGCAAAAACGCTGGGAGCTGGTTTTGAGACAGTCAAATTTGACTTGCCACTCAACCAAGATACATCCGAAGCTGTACTTGATCTCGCTGCACTCAAAACCCCGCCCGGAGAATACCTGATCGCCTTCTATGGTGGTGCAGTGGCAAAGTACCAGCATTATCCTGATGCCGTTGTGAACGCAGATAAAAAATTGAAGCAAGCACAAACTCTGCTTGCCGCCGCTGACGCTGAAGTAGCAAAATTGACATCTCTGGCCAAATCAGTTGCAGCAGAAACGAATGATCAGGTCAACAAACAACTGCAAACCGCCAAAGCAAACCAAAAAGTCACATCGGACCAGGTTGCTGCTGCAACCAACCAGCTTAAAACTGCCACGAGTGCTGCAAAGTCAAAAGACATCGTTGATCTCGTTGTTTCAGAACCAATCCAGATTCGTGTTCATCCCGCGGAGACGAAATGAGTAACCACCCGTTTCATGCGGCATCGGTGCATTGCCCCGGGCCGAGTATTGTTGATCGACGAAGCTTCATGCGATTTGGTCTTGCTGGTTTCACAAGCCTGAGCTTGCCCGGGTTGATGCGTTTGCGAGCGGCAAGTCCTGACACCGGGGGCAAACCAAAAGCGGTCATTTTGGTGTGGAAGCCGGGCGGCTGCTCGCACATCGACACGTACGACCCAAAACCCGATGCCGGCAGTGAGTATCGCGGTCCGTTCGGGACCATCCCGACCAAGGTTACGGGAATGCGTTTCACCGAGTTACTGCCGCGTCAGGCTGCAATCGCCGACAAGTTCACGGTGCTACGTTCGATGCATCAGGCCGCCGGCGGGCATCCTGCTGGCTCAATGCAGATGTTTTCTGGAGATTCCGATACACGGGACAAACCCAAACCACGGCTGCCCGATTGGATGTCAGTGGTGAATCACCTGCGTTCGCAGAAAGAGATTCGGTCAAATCCACTGCCTCGATACGTAGGTGTAAATCCACCGACAACTTACAACGGACCAGCTTATCTAGGCGATGCCTATGCTCCATTTTCCGTGACGGGTGATCCAAGTGCGCCCAACTTTACAGTGCCCAATATTGGCATGTCCAATGACGACGAAGTCCAACGACTCGACCGGCGTGTCGCTCTGCGGAAAAACTTGGACAATTTACAAAGGGCTTTTGATACGTATGGTGAACTGGATGCACTCGATCAATTCGAGTCTCAGGCAATGACTTTGCTGACCAACCCCAAGACCAAGGTTGCATTCGATCTAACAAAAGAGGATGAAGCAACTCGCGATCGGTATGGGCGCAATTCATGGGGGCAACAGCTATTGATGGCCAGACGTTTGGTAGAGGCCGGCGTCGAGGTTCTTACAACGAGCCTTCGGGGACCTCTGTGCGGACGTGTCAGCAACTGGGATGACCACGCAGTGAACCACCATGTGTTTGACGCGTTGCGGTTTCGAGCTGACGTCTACGACCAGGCCGTTTCAGCTCTCATCGAAGACATCTATGAACGCGGTCTTGATGAAAGAGTCCTCGTAGTTGTTACTGGAGAGTTCGGTCGCACACCGAAAATCAATTACCAACCTAGCACGGGCGCCGGTAATGCGAGCGCCGCAGCTGGCACCAAACAGCCCGGCAGAGATCATTGGCCACGCGCATTCAGCAACGTTTGGGCCGGTGGCGGGATTGAAACGGGGCGGTTCATTGGTGCGACTGATCGCCGTGGCGAAGATGTTATCCAGCGGCATTGTGGTCCGGGAGATTTTCTCGCTACGATCTACCACCATCTTGGAATCGATTCCTCGAATGTTTTCCTCAAAGACTTCAATGGTCGGCCGACCCCGATTGTCGATCATGGTCGCCCTATTAAAGAACTCATTAGCTAACACCATCTGCGGACGTCGACTAACCGCGAATCCCCGGGAAGCATCGCCCTCTGTGTCGCCCTGAGAAGCACTGTGTCGCCCTGAGAAGCACTGTGTCGCCCTGAGAAGCCCTGAGAAGCACTGTGTCGTACTGAGAAGCACTGTGTCGCACTGGGAGTCGCTGAGACAATAGACGTCGATGGCATCCAGGTTAGGCATATTCCTAGCCAAGGGATTCTGGAAACTTTGCTTACTAGATGAGTTGTGGTCCCATCAAGTCAGATGGTGCCGCAGGATCACGACGCAACCGACTTGCATCATGGCATACCTGCACAGGGGCGATCAAATCCGGGCCGCAGGTTGGTTCCATTGGCGAGCATTTTTCGCCGTTACCCTTAGAAATCACGTTCTATTTTTGTCCACCGCGTTTTACGAGCTTGATCGAGTCATCAATGTTTTTTTGAAACTGTTGGTCCACTTCCGATTCAGACAGAACGCCACCGTCCGAGTCAATGTTCACTGTGGCGGATAGGTACCACCATGCCAGCGAAGATTACGGAAGTCGCGAGCTCCTTTCCAAAAATCACCAAGTTCCAAATCATTGCCGTCGGCGACCACGCGGATTCGACCGCGTATCCCCAATTCTGTCACGTGACGCCAACTTTTTAACGGAACCCTAGTACGCGCATCGACAGGCTTGAAATCGGAAACCGAGACCTCGACCGTCTGCCAGTCGACCGCCCCTTTCACTGCAATGCTCGTATAGTACGTCCCCTTCGGGTGGCCTGGGAATGCGCTCCAATTGTTGTCCTGAAGTTCGAGAAAAATTGTGATGTCGTTCTCAACTCTAAGATCAAACTTCAGCGTGGCTCCCTCGGGGCCACGATACTTGGGAGACTTGATTTTTCGCGTATATGCACTCCACCATGTAGGATTCCCCCATTGCAGACGGTACCAGTCCTGATAATCAAACACCTCCTGGATCATTCGTCTTTGATTCACTCGAATCGCTACGTTTGCTTTGGCCAGTTCACTGGGAGTGATGCTTTTCATCTCGGATGACACGCCGAAAGTAGTCGGCATTTCCCGCATCCACGAATAGCCAACGAGTTTGTGATTGAGCGGATAATAGACATTTGCCATGACAAAAAGCGGCCGATCACGGCTAACCTCTGTCAGTGTTGCCAACCACTGATCCCCAATTTTTGATGTCGGAACAGCATGCCAAAAACGTGTCAGAATGTGCGTGTCCTGAGAATAATAGATCACTACTTTGGCAACTTCGTCAGCGTGTTCGGCTGACAATCTCACCATGGGCACACCGTCCTGGATCGTGACTGACAGATTCGGAGTATCCGGGAAATCAAACGTCCCCTTCAAGTGGTCCTCGAACCACAACAAGTTTGGAAAGACATGCTCGGCGATCGAACGGTGATTCATGTGTGGGGTAACTGTGTAGCCAACGTTATTGCTGGGCATTTTGCTCCAGTTGGCATACATATTATCGAGGATTCCATTGAAATCATTCTGTGGTCCCATGTAGAGCATCGGCGAATCGATCCTCTCGATGTAACGTACATCATCAATGGTCTTGTGGTACAAATCCGATTTCCGCGGACGGACTCCTGCGCCGGGTCGATTCCGCACACTGTCAGGTGCCGCGCCACTGCCACCACAAGACGGAACCCCCGCCTTGATACGCTCATCTGCGCCTGCCAGCATGGTTGTCAATTTCCCCCCCATCGAGTGTCCGAAGGCGCCAATCCTGTCTTCATTTACCTGCGGTTGCATTTGCAGAAAAGTGATTCCACGTTTGGCAGCCAGCACAATCAGGAACCAATTGCTGTTACGCGGCGATTCAACACTGTCGATTGTTTTTTCATCCGGCATGAGCGAACTGTAATGGCTGTTGTGTCCCGCTTGCGTTGCATCGACAGCACCCCAGTCCGTCATAGGGTCACCTGGTTCCGCGTTCTCCATCTCTCTGCCGCCCCAATTGATCGATAACGTCGCATAGCCGTTTTGAGCACCGAATTTTGCGCTCGCCACCGACGCCCGCTGTCCACCGCCGTGCATTTGTATCAAGCCTGGAATCTCACCCTCCCATTTCTCTGGAAAAGCATAGAACGCAGCCATTGTCGCTTTCTGACCCTTGAACGTACCAATGGTGTAAGTGATGTACTGACAGACAACGCCATCTGCTTTCCACTCGCGCACCACGCGCGCGTCCAACGGCTCCCGCGACGAATCATAGTCCTGCCACAGTTCACCGACCGAATCAGGAACATTACCATCCTTGAGGATAGGTAGCGTGTCTGCGACGAGGCTCAACGTGATGAAACACAATGGCAGACAAACCATGAATCGCATAATGAATACCTGCAGGGTTGAACAGTCAGACGATCAAGGTCAGTTGACTGGTGAGTGCTCATGATACATCAACATGCCACCCGCATTCAAAGGTCCTGATTGCCGAGCGGATCCGCAACAACACCATTCAACCCCGTTCGAGCAAAACTCTTGTTGAATCGCTTGATCATCAGGCGTAGGGGAGGGAAAGATCGCTATTGATGTATTCGATCTGCTATTCTGCACAGGCTTACCGATTACTCAATACTGGACGGTCATTCATGGAACCCTTGCGACGTTCACGTAGACGGTTTTTACAGACCACAGCCGGTGGCCTTGTCGTTTCAGCATCCCTGGCATCAGCTGATACGATCGCAAGCGAGGATGTCGCATCCACCCGAGTTGCGAACCCCGTCAGTGGAGACGTCCTACGCTCGGCGGGGGTTTTGTCTGAAGACAAGCAGCATTTCATGCAACTACAGCGGGTCGTCCCGGTAGCTGGCCAAGCAGACGTTTTGGTTTGTGGTGGTGGCCCAGCTGGCATCGCTGCAGCGCTGGCAGCTGCACGAACAGGAGTCTCTGTTCAACTGATCGAAGTTGCGGGCTGTCTTGGTGGCGTCTGGACATCCGGATTGTTAACCAAAATCCTCGACTCAGAAAACAAGTCGGGGATCATGGCGGAACTGCTTGGTGAGTTCACTGCTCGCGGCAGTGCTATTGCAGCTCAAACAAACGGCTCTGTTTATGATCCAGAGATCGCAAAAATTGTGCTGGAAGAATTGTGCATCGAGGCGGGCGTGGCAATTCGACTGCATACACGCCTGGTAGGTGCCGTCACCGATGAAAACAATCGCGTTGTCGCTGTTTTGACTGAATCAAAATCAGGTCGCGAGGCATGGTTAGCAGAGAGATTTGTCGATTGCAGTGGCGATGGCGATCTGGCCGCACACGCTGGGTGCAAGTTTGATGTTGGCACCGGAAAAGATTGCGAATGCCAGCCGATGTCCATGCTGGCTTTGTTGACAGGAATCAATCCGGATGAGGTGAAGCCGTTCATCCGTGAGACCGGATCAGAAGCCAAGCGACGGATGCTCAAGCTTTTAGAGGATAACGGTGTCAAACCATCGTACCGTGCCCCCACGCTTCGGCATTTGCACAGCGGTATCTATTCCATCATGACCAACCATGAATACGGCATCTCAGCCTTTGACGCTGACGCAATTACTGCGGCTACCATTCGTGCTCGTCGAGAAATTCACGCTATCGTAAACGCTTTGAGAAAAATTGGTGGCGTTTGGAGCAATCTTTCCGTGGTGGCGACTGCTGAACAGATCGGTGTTCGTGAAGGTCGACGCATACGAGGTCGCTACTCAATTACATCACGCGATGTCGCCAACGGCCTGCGCCATGAGCAAGCGGTCTGTCGAGTCACGTTTCCCATTGATGTGCATGCTTTGAACGATCTCGGAAACAAGGAAATTGAGCGTAAGTTCAAAACCGATGGGCATGAACCCTACGACGTTCCTTACCCCGCTCTTGTTGCGAATGACGTCGATGGCTTACTGATGGCTGGCCGATGTATCAGCGGTGACTTCATTGCTCATTCCAGCTACCGAGTCACGGGCAACGCCGTTCCCATGGGAGAAGCTGCCGGTCTTGCTGCAGCAGTCTCGTTCAAAAAAAACCTTTTGCCGCATCAACTCGACTGGCGAGAAATTAAAAGAGAGTCGGAAATAGAATCCCCGTGAACCCATCCAAAGCAAAGGACGTGGAAAGTTCCGGAATTCGAAATTGCGGGAATACGAAACGCATACCGAACCGTGGTCTGACCCCGTAGGGGTCAAAAAAGTCGAACGAACACCTTGGCCGATGATTTCCAGGGTTGCGTCGG
>JAPKCI010000229.1 GCA_028823035.1 Rubripirellula sp. | reverse complement strand
AGAAGTGATCCGTCGAGAAGTGATCCGTCGAGAAGTGATCCGTCGAGAAGTGATCCGTCGAGAAGTGATCACCAGTGTGCCATTGTTCAGACGCGACCGCCTTGTTTCAGGCAGTCCACCACGCGTTGTAGATCTTCGGGCAGGGGAGCTTCAAAAGTCATTTCCCGTCCTGTTTGAGGGTTCACGAAGGTCAATGCACGGGCATGCAAGGCTTGTCGGTCCAGAATGGTTGGTTCACCGTCGACAGCGGGCTTGCCCTGCAACTGTGTGGCAGGGATTTGGCAATGACCTGCGTAAAGGCGGTCGCAGATGATGGGGCAGCCAATGTGAGCCATATGAACGCGGATTTGATGCGTGCGGCCAGTCTTGGGTCTCAAACGCACCTGACTGTAACGCCCATGTCGGGAAATCACCTCGTAAAACGTTGATGCTGTCTTGCTGGTGGCATGACCCTCGCGAATCGCCATCTTGTCACGTTGGTAAGGGTGCCGCCCGATCGAAGCATTGATCACATCGCGGTCACGATCGATGTTGCCAGCAGTGATTCCAAAGTACTCTTTCTGGACGAGACGGTCGTGAAATTGTTGCCCCAGATGGATGTGGACCGCATTGGTTTTTGCAATCACGATTGCCCCGCTGGTATCTCGATCAAGTCGATGAACGATACCGGGACGCGTGGGGCCACCTACATCAGAGAGTGACTGAAACCTGAACGCCAGCGCGCTGGTCAGCGTTCCCGTCCAGTTCCCTCTTGCTGGATGGACAACCATCCTGGGTGGCTTGTTGACCACAACCAGCCCATCATCCTCGAACAGAATGTCCAAGGGAATGTTTTCGGGTACCGTGTCGTCACTCTGTGGAGGTGGGACGCGGAAACGAATTTTCTGCCCTGACTGTATCTTGATACTCGGTCGAACAATCCGACCGTCCAGTTCAGCACCCTTGTTTTGGACTGCTGCACGGATCTGCGTGCGACTATATCCATCACAACTTTGCGTCAGGAACAGATCAATCCGCTGACCCCCGGCAGATTCCGGGACAACGAAATCGCGATACACATCTTGGTCTAGCCGGCAATCGTCTTCGGCAGAGGAAGATTTTGCTTGGTCACTCGTGTCAGTAATGAGGGTGATCCCGGATAAGACGGTGACTAGCTGTCGGTTTCAGATGCTGGCGTTGCAGGTGCTGGCGTTGCAGGTGCTGGCGTTGCAGGTGCTGGCGTTTCAGGTGCTGGCGTTTCAGGTGCTGGCGTTTCAGGTGCTGGCGTTGCAGGTGCTGGCGTTGCAGCAGGCTCTGATGTTGCCGTGGGGGCTTTGTTGTTATCGCCTTCTGTTGGCAGACCCAAGCCGCCGTCCAGGTCACGTGGAGCAGTTTCTTCGCTGGATTCCGGCTTCGTTTTTAAAAATGGTGAATCGGGAAGACTGGCATCGAGTAAACCGCTCATAGGCGGAAGGGGAGGGTCGAGATTGGGTGACGCGACAGGTTGGAAATTTTCAGTTTTGAACCAGGCTAAGAATTCTTTGCTGGCCGGGCGATTCAAGCTCGCAATCCGGTCATTGGCATTTTCTACCATCGCCTCGGATTCAGCGATCGCTATCACTTGTTCGTAAGCTTTCACAGCGGCATCAAGTTCACTGAGCGATTCATTGGCGATGGCAACACCAAAATTGGCACGGGACTTGATCAGCTTGTCGTCGCTGCTGGATGCCAATGCCGTCAGTATACGAATGCCGTCATTGAGCGAATCAGTCGCGATTTCACGCTCCAAGTAAATGTCTCGCGTCGCATCCTGGACGATTGCCAAACCCTCGTAAAGTTTTGCCAGTTTTCCTGAAGCGGTGTCAGGGTAGGCACTGCTGATTTCGTCCAATGCTTCCGCGTCAACGTTTTCCACATTGGTTCGCTGGATGAGCTGGAATGTGGCAGCGCTACTTGCCGCCTCTTGCTCAGAGGAGTAGAAGGCATAGCCGATGCCGATAACGAAGACCGCAACCACACCTACTAATATCTGCTTAGAGTAAGGCTCGATGTAGGTGTTGGCTTTGTTCAGATAAGCCGCTAACTCATTCTGCTGTAGCTCGTGACGTCGTTCGGTGTTCATGTTGGCTTTTGAGTACTGGTCAGCGATGGAATCATCGAGTTGTGTGGCTCAAGTATAGAAATCGCAAGACTTTAGCGTCAATAGTGTCATGTTGAGGGATTGCTGAGGGCAAAAGATGCTCAACAGGCGACATCAGTCTTCGTTGTGACGCGTTAAATGCCCGCTTCGATTGATGGCTAGCAGGAGCCACAGCATCATACTGATACTGCCGAAAAGTCCTGCTAATCCCAATAAACTGATGTCTTTCAGGGCTAGCCAACCCTCTTCGTGGAAGAGCACAGGGGGTACTTTCATGGCCAAAAGCAGTGATGACCCGAGAAAGACAGCACTGGTCATCAGCCCAAGGACCATCCGGTTCACCGTTGGGCTCAGTCGTTGATGTTCCAGGATGACTCGGACTTCACCTTTTCTCGCCTGCCGGAGCAGAGATATCAGTTCATCCGGGGCAGCCTCAAAAAAGTTTTCCGCTTCCAGATAGATTCGGCGAGCTTGGCGAATGCGACGTTGGGGGCTGAGTCGACGAGTAACCGAACGAGTCATGAATGCGCGAACCGCGTCCAAACCGTCAAATCGGGCTCCCAATTCACGCAGGGAACCCTCCAGTGAGACAAGCATTTTGAGCAATAAAGCAGATTGATTAGGAAGTTTGATGGCGTGGCGATGGAGGATGTCGCTCAACTCGTTCAAGGCCCCGGTAAGATCGAATTCACCCAATCGTTGGCGTCCGTAGGTGCCGATGAACTCAGCAACATCAATGGCCAATGCTGAATCGTCGAGAGTCGGCGGGGCGTCACCGACGCGACGGATTAGACGCACCAGTCGGTGTTGGTCACCAGACGAGATGGCAACCAGCATTTCTTCGATGGTTTCACGGAGGTTTTCGTCGATTCGTCCGATCATGCCAAAGTCGAGGATGCCCAAAGTTCCGCCATCCATCACGATCAGATTGCCAGGATGTGGGTCGGCATGAAACAACGCCTCATCAAACAGCATTGTCAAATAAGCTTCTGCGATGGTCTCTGCCAGCTTTTGTTTGATCAAGTCTGATTCCGAGTCAACGGATTCAGTCCAGCCTGAACCAGTGTCCGTTGACGCATCAATGGTTGTGCCAGATTTCGTTTCTGTTTCTGTCGGCAAACTGGCAGCAGCGGCGGTCCTCGCCAACGGGTTGGGATGACTCTTCAGGTAGTTTGGTAACGGTTGACCGATCAGTTCGTCCATGACCAGTACACGACGGGTGCAAAGTGAATTGACTGGTCGCGGGATGACGACATCACAGTTCTTGCGGCTGAATATCTCGGTGAAGTGGTCGAGGTTCTGTCGCTCACGGCTGAAGTCGAGTTCTCGGGTGATCATCGGGGCGAGTTGCCTGACCATGTCGCTGGGTCCCCAGGCTGTCAGGGCGTTTACCCGTTCGGCCAATTGTGCGACACCCGCCAGCACTTCCATGTCCTGCTGCATTTTCCTTTCGATACCCGCCCGCTGGACCTTCAAAACCACGCGGGTGCCATCATTCAAGACGGCGCGGTGGACTTGCCCAATCGAGGCAGTGGCAAGTGGGTTTGAGTCGATCGACTCAAAATGGGATTCATAATCGTTGCCGAGTTCGTTCCTGAGTGTCTGGCGTACCTGCTCGATATCATCAGGCTCAACATTGGCTCGAAGTTGCTTGAGCTCTTCCCCCAAGCTGGGGCCAACCAAGTCGGGCCGTGAAGCGAGTACCTGCCCTAATTTGATGAAGGTGGGGCCGAGGTCGGTCAGGGCCATCCGCACCCTTTCCTCTCGCGTATATTGGGATAATGGGACGCCGTCTCGGTCCTTCAACGCATCTCGAAATGGCAGGCGAAAATGCGTCAGCCAATCAGCCAGCCCATACCGGCGTAGTACCGCCAGAATTTCCCGCCACCGCCTCAAATTGCGGTACAGTTGTGGGATTGCCGTGATTTTCATGGTTCGTGGCTGATGGGATTGCAGGCGATCAAGCCGTGTTCAATCTGTAACGAGGGTTTCGGGGGATGCCGCGAGGTAGCGAAATCGGGAAGAATGGTTAGCGGGCACTCCATTGTGATTGCCCCGACCGTGATTCGCGTCCCGATAACTGATCTTTCTGTTCTCTTTCTTTCTACTTCTTCCCACGGAGATCTTATTTGGCTTGGATACAGCCCCTGTTTCTGACTTTTCAGCTGATCGTTGTCTCAGTGACGTTGGCGGCGACCTTGGGTATCGCCGGAGCCTGGGCCGCATCCAATTTGCAGGAGACTGGTAGAATCGGAAGATGGATCGCTCTTAGCTTCCTCGCTGCCATGGTCGTTGCGATTTCGATGCCCATGATTCTGCAAGCAGCCGCCTGGGAGGCAACGGCCGGTAAATTCGGCTGGATGATCATGACTCAGACCGGAGCCCGAGCGGACGGGCTTTCTGACTATGGATTCTTTCGAGGGTTGATTGCCTGCGGTTGGATTCACGGCCTGATGGGGGCAGCCCTTGTTGCGTTGGCGACTTGGTACGGCGTTGATCGGGTCCCACGGGATATTCGACAAAAGGCCCGTATGGACCTTGGTCCGTTCGAGGTCTGGTGGCGGGTTCAACTGCCGTTGGCTTCTCCGTGGTTGATCTCAAGTCTGGTGGCCACGGCCGTGTTGGCGACGACGGAAATGACGGTTGTCGACCTGTATGGTTTCAGAACGATCGCGGATGAGTTCTATCTGTTTTATGCGGTGGAGCCTTCGCTGGTATCCGTTCTGATGGTCTGCTTTTTACCGTTGGCAATCATGGCGGTGCTGTTGATTTGGCTGTTGGTACAGCGGAGAAAATACGTCGTCACCCAGAGCGAAACACGTAAGTTTATTGAGGATTCAGAACTTGCTGCTCGCTGGCGTTGGCTTGCTGGGTTGACGGCAATCTTGGTCATGGGGGTCGTCGTGGTCGTTCCCCTCGGCGGCTTAGCTGTCAAGGTTGGGCACGACGTCGAAGTGCAGCAAGGAACGCTTGTGGCGACCTGGTCGTTTGTGAAAACAATGGAAAGATTGGGGAATGCACCTGCCGTTTTTGCCGCCGAATATCGTTGGACAGGATTGATCGCGTTTCTGTCTGCAATCATGGCTGTTTTGATTGCGTGGCCATTGGCTGCTTTGGCAAGGGACAGGCGTCGCTGGGAATGGCTGCTGGATCCTTTGACCATTGTGCTGGTGTTGCTGCCTGGCCCGCTGGTCGGCTTGCTCGTCGTTCTCGTCTTCCAGTTCCCCGTTCCCGGATTCTCGACGCTCTACCAGCAAACTCTGGTGCCCACTTTGATCGCACTGATGGTTCGTGCCGTTCCTGTGGCTTATTGGATTCTGAGGGCCGGTTACCGAGGGATTGATGAATCACTTTTGGAGTCGGCGAGGCTCGACCATTCCTGGATCAGTCGAGTCTGGTTCATCGATCGACCACTGTTGAAAGGCAGTTTGTGGGTCGCAGGTCTGGCCTCGGCCATTGTCGCGTCGGCAGATGTACCTGCTGCCCTACCGGTCATACCCCCAGGAGTCACAACTGTTGGAACCCGTTTATTCGGGCTTCTCCATAGTGGGGCGAGGTATCAGGAAGCAGCGTTAGCGATTTGGTATCTTGTGGCGGTGCTTTTAATCTCTTTGTTTTTAGTGCGTCAGTTTCTCGGCTTACATGTTAAGGTGAAGGGACGCCGGTTTTGAATCCATCCGAATCCCCCACTGTGAATTTTCATGCCACTTTCATTGCCAAGGTTGGTGCTCCTGTTAAGTGGTTTCCTAGCTTTTGCCATTCAAGGGACAACGCTCCTGGGCGTCGAGACCATCAAATTCCGCAAGGGAGATCAAGAGCGAACTGCGTCCGGCAAGATTTTGGTTGAAGCTCAGGATGGTGGCGTCATGCTGCAGGCCGATGATGGGCAGATTTGGACATTGCAGCCACAGGACATCATCGAACGCAAAGCAGATGAGCGAGCTTTTCAGCCGATCGATTCCGATGAAATGCAGCGTCGGCTTGAGGGCGAGTTAGCAGAGGGCGAGTTAGCACAAGGGTTTCAAGTCTATCGCACTCAGCACTACGTCATCTTCTACAACAGTACAGAACGGTACGCCAAACAGGTGGGAGCACTGTTCGAGCAACTCTACCGATCGTTCTTTACATTTTGGAAGAATCAACGCTGGGATTTGCCCGAACCCGAATATCCTCTCGTTGCTGTCGTACTGCGAGATCATCAGTCTTTTCTGACCTATGCAAGTGATGACATTGGCGAAACGGCAAAATCAGTGATTGGTTATTATCACCTTGGCAGTAATCGGATGACGACTTTCAACGTTCCTGACTGGGAACGAAACGTAGCCACGATGATTCACGAAGCGACTCACCAACTGGCGTACAATTGTGGGCTTCAGCGTCGCTTTGCAGACAATCCGATGTGGGTCAGTGAGGGATTGGCGACTTTTTTCGAATCGCCCGATCGACGCAACTCTCGCGTTTGGCGAAGTATTGGTCGTGTTAACGAGGTCAACCTGAGGCGTTGGTATCAGTATTTCCCGAAACGTCCGGCTGAGTCGCTGGCGACGTTACTCGCTGACGATATGCGGTTTCGCAACGCGAGTGAAGCGAGTAGTGCTTACGCCGAGGGATGGGCGCTGACCTATTTCCTGATCAAAACCAGGAAAAAAATGTATGTCCAGTATCTGCGTCTACTAAGCGAGGGGAAATATCTTGCTGAAAAGACAAAACGCCAAAGGATCGAAGAGTTCGAAGAGTGTTTTGACATGACGCTCGAAGAAACGAATCGAGCGTTCTTAAAGTACATACGCACCGTCCGTTAGTTGCTCAGACGCTCGCATGGAAGTCCAGACGCTCGCATGGATGTCGTCGTTGCCGACTGAATCACCCGTTTCGGGTTGAATCAATGATCATCATAGACCTTGGTGCTGTCTTCTTTGCTCACAGGGACGCTGCTTTGGTCACTGACAACCACGGCTTTGACGATGTGGGTTCCAGCGCTGATGCCACGCACTCGCAAGCGGTACTTGAACTCCTGACCGGGCGCCAATTGTGGTTTCGGTTGAAAGGCGACCAATCCGTTGCCATCTGTTCCAGCATCGCCGTCGACGCTGATCAATTCCAGACCCGCGGGTAACTGTAATTGGACGCGGACATTCGTGTCTGGTTTTGACCCACTGTTGTCGACAATGATTTCATAGGTCGTTTCGGCACCGATCTCGATCGGTCCCTTGGGGTTTGTTATCGAGAAACCCAGATCAGCGAAGCCTTCGACCGTCATTTTACGCTCACTGTGTGCGGCAATGTCCAAGTCCGCATTGGCATTGATCTTGATGATTTGTTCACCTGTTTCCACGGGTAACAGCGTCAGTGGAACATTGCCACTGGCACCGGCAGGCAGGTTGGCGAGCGACCAGGAAACCGCATGCCGGTTGGGGTCGTATTGTCCCTCATGATCAGTGCTGACGAATGTGAAGCCGCGCGACAGCTGGACAGAAATTTCAACATTGGTGGCGTCAGCCGTGCCTGCGTTTGCGACGTTCAATTGGTAGTTCGCCTGACGTTCCAGAAAGCGACGGGATGGGCCTTGGAGTGATAACTGCAAATCGGGAGCGATCACCTGAACGGAAACAGTGTGTTCTGTTTTAAGCCCATCATCACCGACCAGTTGAATGGTATTTCGGATGACCCCCACCTTCTCTGCCTTCAGGAAAAGCGAATCAGTTAACACGGCCCCCGGTTCAAGTGTTCCGAGGTTATGTTTCAGTTGCGGACCTTCGGGGTGTGAGAGTCCTTCGGGAACATCCTCCCAAATCTCAACATTCGTCGCTTTGCCAGAGCCGGAATTTGAAATGGTCAAACCAATTTCCAGTTGTTGGCCAATCAGCACATTTTCGGGTGCTTGTTGCTCAATATTGAGCACGGGGCGAGTGGCAATGGTGCGGACGGAAGCTGCCGCCTCGAAGCTGACGCGAGCAACGCTTCCCAGTTCGCCCTCTTGTTCGGGGATCAACTGCATGGTGATTGTTCGTTCGTCACCCGCGGGCATCGTGCCGAGTTGCCACATCAGCATGTTCTCCTGCATCTGTGGCGTTGGCGAGGCGTCGACCAATCGCATTCCTGCAGGCACGCGATCGTGGACCTCGACATCAAGAGCTTCCACTGCGCCTACGTTTCGCACATGGATTACGAAAGTGGCAGGTTTGCCGACTTTGACTTCGGCCGGAGCCCGCTTCTGGATGATGACGCTCGGCGTCTGTTCTCCTTCAAGCCGACGCTCGCCAGGAGCATCGATCGTTGCATTCGGATTCATCCCGATAGCTGAATTCGGAGGTGCCATTCCGACAGGTGGATTGCCATATTCGCGTGAGTTCGGTGTGGATTCCAATGGGTATCCGCTGGGATTTGAATACCCAGTGGCCGATGGTTCGTTGCCAAGCGATGGGCGTCCCAGGTTGGGACTGAGTTGATTGTTTTGGTAATTCGCTGGCGTTCCAGACTGTGCGGTAGCTTGGGGAGCGACCATCACGGTACCCCCGGACACCATCAAAGGGTTCACCGTGGCGTCAGTCTCAAGACGCTGAACGCCACCATTGAAACCAAGTTGATTTGGATTGGCGATCGAGCCTGCGATAGCAGCAACTGTCGCTGCCGGTGCAGCGCCACGCAGCAGGTTGTGGCTTGGCTCGCCGCCACGTAGGACGTTGGATGTGCCGGGGGCATTGTTGGCAAATGTCTGCGGGACTGGTTCGGTGTTGAACTCCGGTGTTTGGAACACGTCGCCAGATTCTACGGGGCTGTGAGGGAATCCCAGTCCTGATGATGCAGAAGCCAGTACTGCGGTTTGTGCTGGGATCTCTGTAGCGGCCGAAGTCGGAGCGTTTGGATAGGCTGCGATATCCGCTGCAGCGTTGCCTCGTGTCTCTTCGAAGCCGACTGCCGTTGTTGACGTGGGTGTTTCAAAGGTGGCAGGTATATCAGCCGCGGATAGGGTATCTATCGGAGGGTCTGCTGCGAAATTGGGTAATGCCATGGCCGCCTGCGAGCCTGCTGCGATCGAGGCTGGAGCTTCGGACGTGAGGACAGACTCACCGGCAGAAAATGCGAACGGAGCAGCAATTTGGGCGCCAGCAGGGTTCGGGAAATCAGGCGTTGCCAGAATGGTTGCCTGGTCCCCGTCTGGGGTAGTCGATGTTGGACTTTGGAAACCAGGGTTTGCGATAGCCGGCCCGCTGACGACCGTTTCTTGGTGTTGCACTTGTTGAATGGTGCCAGACGGCTGACCAAATAGCAGAGCCGTTTGCTCATGATTGAGTTGAGAATCTGGCTGCTGCAGCCAATCTGCTGATTCGCCGCTGGTAATCGGTACTGCCGGATCGGTTGCAGTGGTGGTTTCGGCATTCCATGAATCGGAAACAGCCTGTGTATCTTTTTGCGCAAGCGCTATTGCGTAAGCAACAACAAGCAAGGTGCCAGCACCTGCGGCGAGTCGAACGCCAAACGATTTCATGGGTCGCATTCCTTCACGTAGAACCGGGCTAATTCCAAAGCCAATATGCTTCGTTAGCAAAACCGGGTGGGAAAACGGAAGAGCAAACCGAACGTTTGCCACGGTCTTTCGGGTGAAAAAGGCTGCAGTTCTGAGACAGAGCCCGGAAAAACCAGACCAATTGAGAGATTTGCTGTCATGCCGGCAATGCAAGCAAACGGCAGTTCCATGGGTCAGATGGCAGCATTTTGAGTGGCACCTTCCAGAGTGGCACCTTCCAGAGTGGCACCTTCTGGTTATGGCGTGGCCAGGCATGGATCGGGTTCGGGGCGGCACCCGGGTTTCGCTTGGATCGTTCAAGCCGGGGTGCCGTTTGCTGCCGGGGCAGCGTTGGCTGCCGCCGTTGCAGGCTCCGATTTCAATTCTCGCTCGATCAAAGAGTCTCGATCAAAGAGTCTCGATCAAAGAGTCTCGATCAAAGAG
>JAPKCI010000501.1 GCA_028823035.1 Rubripirellula sp. | reverse complement strand
TCGACATGAAACCAGGTGAACAACGCCCCGGCATTGTCGGCATGCACCCGACCGGCGCTGCGGGCAAGGGTTGTTTTAAAAGTTGGCCGCTGTGTAATTTCCCGATTGAACTAGCCATGCTGGGTTACGTGGTCAACGTGCCGGATTACCCCGGTTTTGGTGATTCAAGACCCTACAATTTTGAATCAGACCGATACGACTCGGGGACGATCAAAGGCGTTTTCAACCACATGACCTGCGTCGATTTGTTACAGGCGCATCCTGATGTTGATCCCAATAAGATCGGGGCCATTGGCCATTCATTGGGCGGACATAGTGCAATGTTCCTGGCGGCCTTGACGATCGGGGCAAGATCGCGGTTTCCAGTTATGGTTGGACGCCATTCGAGTATTACGAAACAAAACCAGGCCGTCTCAAAACGTGGGCACTGCCAACGTATATGCCGCCGCTGGAGACGCTCTATAAATCGGATCACAGACAGTTTCCATTTGATTTTCATGAAGTGGCAGCGGCCATCGCACCGCGAGTGTTCTTTTCCAGTTCATCAACTAGCGACGGTGTCTTTCCCGGATGGGGACCTAAAGCTGCCGCACCTTCTATCAAAGCTATCTTTAAAGCGCGTGGCGCAGAGAAGGCTTTTCAATTCCATCAGCCACTCGCCCAACATCGTTTTCCGAGGGACGCGCGGCAAGCGGCGTATCGGTCCATGAACGTTACATTCGACTATCACTTTCACGGCGATTTGGGATTGCTTACCCAACGAGGGGGAGCGGAGGCCATTCCAGTCCTGAAGAAGGCCCTCCTTGATGCCAACCCAAAGGTTCGTTGGGCAGCTGCCGATATGCTTGGCACCTTAAACGACGGTAGTGGTCTGGAGCAGATGGGGCAAGATTTCAAGACGTTTTCATCTGACCAAGAACACCTGGAACACGCTCTGGAGGTGACCCGAGTACTGGCTGAAATGAGCGACATCAGCGGTTACGAATTCGCAGCGGATTTAGCCACCAATGGAAGCAGTCATGGTCAACGCTGGCGTGCAGCCGTTGTCCTGGCTCAGATTGCCAATACAGACAAGAACACCCTGCAAACGATGGGCCGGAATCCCGTTGCCGTACTGAAGATCATGGCAGATCAGGAGAAGCACGAAGGTGTGTTCTTCGTGTTCATTGATCAGGTGCATAAAATCCTGATCGACCGCAGCGACATGATTGAAATTTTCGCCATCGCCAAGGAATCGAAGCATCATCCAACACCGCCGCCGGGAAGTCGATATCGCATGGCTGAGACATTTCATTCCGTCGCGGTGCGGGATAAGGATAAGACCTGGCGGTAGAACTGGCTCAAGCCCGCATTTCCTAAATCGACTGCCCTGCATTCTCTAAATTGTTCTGGCAGGTAGCACGGAGATTCTGAATGCGAGTTTCACTTCACTTGGATTATGATCCCGTCAAAGCCCTCTGAAGTGGACATTCCACGGAAGCGACTGCGCCACGTCGATACCGAGACAATAGTTCTTTGGAATGCTGAGCCAACATTCGTCGGATATCACGGCGTTTACCTTTGACTCGTGAAACAGTCATTGAATCATAGGCGGTTGTTTGATGCCGCATCCAAGCGATGACGGCTGCTTCGGCCCTTTGTTCAACAGGAATTCTTTTGGTTCGAGCCACCGTGCCACTTCCAACTGGAGTGGAATGTTCGGTAACGGCACGAGCCATCTGCTGTGCCAACTCAACATGATCGGGATGGAAGTCGAGGAAGGACATAACTGCACCGAAGAAATATTCGACGTATTCAGTTTGGACTTGTACCCTGCGACGAGAATCAGCTTTCTTACGTTTCGCGTAGGAATCTGTAGACCGTTCGACTTCCAGTTCCTTACGAATTTGGTTAATCGTGTTAGCGGGTGCCCAGACACCCTTGGAAAAAACCTTTCGGCCTCTATTTTCCTGTACAAGCCAATGATCGCCAGCGGACTTCGTTCGCCGAGTCAATGCGGCATCACCGGGCGGAAGTAATACCCAGCCTGCGGGTGCGGTCAGGACTTTACCATCAGCGGATTTTACCGTGTTTCGTGTTGGGCCGGGTG
>JAPKCI010000228.1 GCA_028823035.1 Rubripirellula sp. | reverse complement strand
TGTCGAGGATCTTGAGCAGGTCTTCGGCGAAGGTCGGGCGATCCATGCGGATGAAAGCGGCTGCCATGTAGCCGAGTGCGGTCTCGCTGAGGTTCTGGCGATCGCGGTAAATGCGGTTGGCAGCCGAGAAGTCGGCGCGGCCGGTGACCGACAGCGCGTGAATGAATATTGCTTTGGTGTCCGAGTCGTTGGTCTCAATTTTCGGGAAGGCAGTAGTAAAAAATTTCTCTGCGCTTTCAAACGTGGCGTGGTTGACGGGGATGCCAGCATTCTTGGCGAGCGCCAGCCCCCAGTAGATCGTGGCCGAACTGTTGTGCGTGCTATGGTTTGCGAGTCTGTTCCAAGACCAAGAGCCATCTTTACGCTGGGTGACGACAACGCTGGACACGAGCGAGCGGACACGCTCTGTGAGCTGATTGATCTCTGAGGCAGAAGCACCGCGGTCACGCGCGTAATCGAGGGCACTCACAGCGGCCAGAAGTGTGCTTCCGGGTGTCTGCGGCTCCGGTAAATAAATACAGCTCGAACCGAACATCGGGCTGCCACGCTCGAGGGAGAGGTCGATGAGGGCTTGCTCGATCGAGGGGCTGATTATGACGTGGAGCTTCCGCCCCGAGTATCTCTGCTCTTTTGGTAGAGTGAGTGTTGTGCCCGCCTCGGTACGGGTGACTCCACCAGCGTGAGCGGCGTATTCGAGTCCCCACGGTCGGACGCGCAAGTTTGTGTCCGAACTATCGCTGTGGTCGCCAGCCTTTGCCGCGACTTCAAGCTTGAGCGACTCCGTGAACGGAATGGTGTAACCGTCGAACACGAACTCCGTGGTACTCTGCTTTTTGATCTGGATGGTTTTTTCGGTGTTGAATGGCTGAGCCGCACCGGAAACCTGCAGCGTGACGGTGGCGTCGCCCTCGAAGTCGGTGAGGTTGTGGATCGTACCGATCAACTCCATCGAGTCGCCTTCCTGTAGCACGTCAGGCGTCCGCAGTTCGACGAGGAATTCTTTGCGGGTGATGATTTTGGTGCTGGCCTGCCCGACGAGCGTATCCGTCGTGCAGCCTTTGGCAGCGATGTTCCACTGGCCCGCAGAATTGGGGAGTTGGACTTTGGCTTGCACTTTGCCGTCTTCACCAGTGGTAATCGGAGAGAGCCAGACGGTGGCGGCATGCTCAATGCCTGTGTTGCTGGCACCACGGGTCAAATCCCGACCGACGAGATGGGTATCCTGTGGCAGCCCGAAGCCGCCGGCTACCGTCGTCGTGGACTGCCCGTCCGACAGGTAACCCATCATGCCTGCACCTTCGGTTTGGAAATTGAAATCTGTTTCTGCTCCGGCGGACTGGAACGAGTCGTGTAGGAGGCCGAAGTTGGAAAAGGTCTGGCCTACCTGCTTCTGCTGGGATTGCGGCACGGCGAGCTGCTGGAAACGGCCGTTGTTAAAAATGCTTTCGCCGACGTTGACGCAATTGAAGATCAGAACCGAGTTGCGTGGATTGAGGTTTAGTTCGATCTGGTTGATGGAAAGGATCTGTTCCAAGTCGTTGGCGACGATGATGGCCTCGCTGCCGCCGGCGCGGGTGCGTTTCGAGAAGGCGGTGTAGCTCCAGTCGCAGGTCGAAACGAGGCTGAACTCGGTGAAGCGACTCGCCCCTTCCTGGAAAAACGTCAGAATATTCTTGGTACCGTCGGGAAAGCGATCGAGCAGTGCCTGATTGACGAGCGCAAGTGCAAGCTCAGCTTTCACAGGGTTGCCGAGTTGGTCGGTGACAGCGATATCGAGGGTGGCGTTTTCGCCGGGGGTGTAGGTTTCTTTGCCTGGCGTGAGCGTGACCTTCAGTTCACGCCGGATGTTGAAGCGTTTGGATGCAGCCCGCAGAACGGGGCCGTCGATCAGTGCGACGCTGACGCGGAAGTTGGGGAAGTGCGCGTGTTCGACGGGGATCTCTAGCTGGTTTTCACCTTTCTTGATTGAGATGATTTTATGGCCAATGACTTCTTCGCCCTCGTAGGTCAGCAGGGCGAGGCCTTTGGCCACGCGCGAGTGCAAACGCAACGGAATCTTCGCGCCAACGTCGTAAGTGCTTTTCTCAGCGAAGAATCGTAATTTTTGCTTGTCCTCGTCATCGGAGACGCTGACTTGCACCTGATTGGTGACGATCTGGTCGAAACGGTCTTGGCCGCTGGCGCGCAGGGTATGGACGCCGCCCTTTTTGAGGTTCAAAATGGCCGTGGCTTTGCCGGTCCTAGGATCGGTGGTGACTTTGATTTCCTCGACCGTGACCAACGCGGTCGGCTGCGGGTTGTAGGCGACCCATGGCACGGCTTCGAGCACGGGGTTCTGTTTCTGCACCTCGCTGCGCAAGACGGTGATGGTGAGATCTTTACCGACTGGCGTGCCATCGGCACCGATGGTATCGACTTGGACTTCGAAAGCCTCGTTGGCTAGCACCAGTGGCTGGTCGGGTTTGAGGGCGATTTGGTACCCGAGTTTGGCGAGGAAGACGACGTTGTGGGTGGAGACATTCATCGCGGGGATGCTCGCGCCGAATTGCAACGGTGTGCCGGGAACGAAGCCTGCGGTGTCGAGGCTGATTTCGATCTTGCCTTCGGCGTCTGTCTTCTGGCTGAGTTTGCGACCATCGGGCAAACTGATCTCAACGAGCTTGTCCGCGGCAGGAGATCCCCAATAGTAAATGGCCCTGAGCGTGGCTTCGATCTTTTCGCCGCGGAAGTAGACCTGCTGGGGGAAGTCGAAAGCGAGACGAACGCGGTCGAGTTTGAACTGTTGGACAGAGAAGTTTCCCTGGTACGTGATCTCCTGCTTGTCCTTGGGGTGGGCGATGATGCTGTAGGCGCCGAATGCGGCGGAGCTTGGAAGTTGGATTGCCGTGTCAAAGGTGCCGAATTCTGAGAGTGTCAATTCAGACTCGCCAAGCAGGCGACCGGCAGGATCGGTGATCCGCACTGTGTAATCGCGTTTTTCCGGCACGATGTAGCTGCCGTCCTTGACGTCACGGATGATGCCGCGAACTGCGACTGCCTCACCCTGTTGGTAGGCGGACTTATCGGTATAGATGTAACCGCGGCGGGACAGACCGGTGCTGAATTGCAGGTTACCGATGTTGAGCAGGTTCGTGGCGCTTCCGCCGGGACCAGTGGCGAGTACACGCAAGTCTTCGATGGATGTCAGCTCAGGAAATTTTCCACGAAACACGCCGTCGGCGCCGGTCTTGCCGGTGGCGATGATCCGGGTGCCGTCGCTGAACAGCAGCTGGGTGTCCGCTGCTGGTTTATTTTTTTGTTGATCCTCGACATAGACGAGTGATTCCTTCCGGCTGCTTTTGAGGATGAGCTCGATGTCCGAGCGAATCACGAGCGTGCTGGCGGACCAGTCGCCACCCTCTATTTTAACGACACAAATACCCGGCTGCTTACCGGGGAACGGGATCTCGATGTTGCGGATGAGCTGAGTGTATTTTTTGTAGCCATCGAGTTTTACTTCCCAAGTTTTCTGCGGCTCGATGAGGTCGATGTCGAGGTGGTCGATGCGGCCGAGCGTGTGGGTCTTGCGAAAATAGGATTCGAGATTGAGCGGGTAGACGCTGACTTTAAGTTTCTGGATGTTACGCACAGTGACGGCAACTTTAGCGACCTCGTTGGTGCGGAAAGCCCGCTCGGTGGCGACGCCGAGAGATTTTTGCGAGAGCATGACGACGCGGGCCTTGGCCGGCGGCGCCCATGAGCCCCAGGTGAGGCGGCGGAATGTGGCAAGGCCGTCCTCGAGCTGGCCGAGCTGCTCGGTTTGAAACACGCCGGTGCGGTAAAGCGCGAGCGATGACTCCTCGGTGTTGGGGTACTTGCTGATTAGACGCGACCACTCATCAATCGCCTTTTTGTATTCCGTCTTTGCCACGTGCATCTGTCCGAGTGTGAACATGATCTGGCGCGCGCGGTGGTCGAGCGGGTACTTGTTGAGAAACTGAGCGAAATGTTGCCTGGCTTTGACGTCTTCGGCTGCGGCGACTGCGTCGAGGCCAATTTGAAACTCTGCATTGATGATCCCGGTCTGGGACGCAGCCCACTGGGCGCCGTCCGGGTTGCGGTTGACGTAGGCTTGCCACTGTTTGATTGCCTCGACATATTTTTTCTGATTGAACAGCAGTTGCGCGATTTGGAAGAAGGACTCGCGCTGGAGCTGTTTAAGGTTCTCGGCCGGAGAGACGCCCGTACTGAGAATGGGTGTCGTGGCTTTCTCGTCTGCGTTGAATTCGAAGTTTTTGCCTTCCACGAAATTCCGGTGTGCGGCGATCGCCTCGTCAGTGCGGCCGAGCCCGACGAGCGTATTGGGCAAACTGCGGGCAAGTTGGACGGCCTGCTCGTATGCCGGGTACGCGGTAAGGAATTTTCTGGTCTCAGCGATAGAGTTGGGTAGATCTTCGGAGTAGGTGAGGACGCGTTGGAAGGCGACGTCGGATTTGTCACGCTTGACAACCCCACCGCGGCCATCGTCGAATTCCATCACGACGTCCTCGATGATCGGGAGAAAGGCATCGACATTCTGACGGGCGGCGTCAGGGTTGCCGTCGGTGATCTGGGACCTTATGAGAGCGAACCGTGCCTTGAGACGATGCTTGCCGGGTGCAACAGGATTCTGTTTAAGCTGGCCGCGCTGACGTGTCGCGCTGCCGACCGGACCAGTCCAGGTAGGGTCGAAGTCGTCGAGGTACTTTCGCAACGCTGCGATCGCCTGCGGATGTTGCTCAAGACGCTGAAACGTCAGAGCGGCTTTGAACTGAATGTCGTCACTGAGTTCGCGATTGATCTCCAGCGATAGCACCTGCTGGTAGAGCGCGAGCGCCTTGGCGTCGTCGGCAGGAAGCGCGTCGAGTTCGTTCGGATCGGGGCGCCGCGCAAGTTTGTCGGCGAAATCGACCAACACGTTCGCAATCAACTGCTTGCGGTCAGGCGAAAAGATTCGGCCTGCCTCCGCCGCAAGGATCAACTCGGCGGACTTGTGATCCTTCCGTGCGATCAGTGCGCGGGCCAGAAGAAAACGCGACTTGTGCTTCCATTGGGAGTCGGGATACTCGGTTAGAAGTTCCTCGCACGCAGCAGCAGCAGCGACATGTTTACCAGACTGGAACAGGGCCACCGCCTTGAGGTAGCTGGGGTAGTCGCCTGGCGCGGATTTTTCCAGGTGGATGATGGCAGTCTCGAACTGGCGAGCTTGCAAGGCCTGTTCGGCATCGTCGATCGGTGCAGAATGAGCCGTAGAGAGGAGTGTTATTGCGCAGATGACTGCGAGTCGGATGGTGGTCTTCATCGTTGTCACGTGTTTTTCCTTCTCGTGTGAGATGCCCAAAACCGAATCTGATTGGATTTCTGCTTGATGCGATATTGCAAACTACTGCTGCGACAAATGATGTTCACAGTCACCTGACATCACAGTCACTTGATATTGTAGCATGAATGCCACTCAAAACCGTAACGTGTTTGTAAACCATGGCTTAACCATCGGCCGAAAGCGACCAACACGAGATGCTCCAGAAATGACCCTCGTGTTTCGTAGGAACGACGGGTAATCCGGGGACTGCCGATTTCGATGGGCTCGTTGGAAACGAAATCTTCGTCGGAATTGACCCGAAACTCAACTAGCTTTGGCAACACGATCATCGGTGGGTTGGCGAGATATCGCAGCACTGCGATGCTGTGCATTCAGTTTCACTGGAGCGTCGACGGCATCGATGGGAATCGCCGCAGCAGATCTGCAGAACAACGATACGATCAATTTGCATCTCACCAATTATCAAAGTGAAAGTTCGAGTCTGTTTCCGAGTGATTCAGGTGTTTTTAAAAATCAAAAAAAACGTGTTTCGAATCGCGGTTGATAGTCTTGCCGTCCGGGGTATCGGAACCCAAGCCATCGATTGTGACAACGATGGTCTTCGGGATTTGGTTGTAACAAACGGTCACATTGATGTTTCCGTGAAAATGAGGCAACGTTCCGACAACCTGCCCAGTTGTTCGCAAATCTCCGAAACCGTTTCGAATGAGTCGCTGTCGATGCCCCTTCCGGATACTGGGGCAATCAACATCGGGGACGTGCTTCGGCGTCGCGGGACTTTGACGGAAATGGGCGACTGGACCTTGTTGTTACGCATCTCGATTCACCGTCGGCCTTGTTGTTGAACCAAACCAACGCAGGGAACCACTTGGTTACAGTTGAAGTTGGTGGGGACGACCATGGAGCGTGATGGCATTGGTGCTCTGAAGAGTTTCTTATATTTTTTTTTACGCACTCTTCTATTTGCACAAGACAAGAGCGGCGTTAAACTGAAAATCGCGTTGACACGCGACCAATCGAGCAGGTTGGTAAAACACAGCCCGATGTGCTCATTAGTTCTAGTTTCGGCGGGGGAAGCAGATTTGACCAGTTCGAAGGTGACTTGTCCGGGATGCAGCACAACTCTTCAGTTACCTGCCGGGCTGACAACAGGCAAGATCAAGTGCCCAAAGTGCGCTAAGGTGCTGGTGTTAAAAGGAACGGGGCAAACTGGCGCCCCGTCCGCCCCCATCCAACGTCCTGCTCAACCACAACCAACACAGCCTGATTCTTCATCGCCTTTCGACAACCTTCCCTCATTAGGCTCGCCGGGCGCGCCCACACAACCAAGTGTCGGGCTTCCTGCAGCGAAGGCCCCCGCTCGCAGGTCTAATCCGGCATCATCATCAATACCGGCATATCGCCAGCAAGCGCCCGGACGCGCGGCTCCCAAGAAGAAGAAGTCGTCCGGAGCCTCACCACTCAAAATACTCTTAATCGTTGGGGGCGTGGTTGGTGCATTAGGGCTGCTTGGCTGTGCTGGACTCATTGGTATAGCCTTCGTCAACGCAGGGTCTCACTCGGGTTGGCAAACAATGAGTGAAGAGGGATATACATTTTTATTGCCCCGGGGGCCGGCAATAAAAAAGCCTATAAATAAAACTCACGGAATTGGCAGCATTTCAAACGGTATGCGCCGCGAGACGGGTTCACAGTATATTTTCGAAACAATCACTCTGACGGTTGCACCACCAGCCAGCATCGATTTGCAGCAAATGCTGGCGGTTGGAGGAGTTGTTTTAACCGACACCCGTCCTGTAACGCGGGATGGCGTGTTGGGAATTCATGGCACGGTCGTGTCCGGCCCAGGAACACCAGCTGGCACTCAGAGCGAGATATTCCGACGTGGGAACACTATGGTTTTTCTACACTACACGCCTTTTTCGAAAGCCAAGGCGGTCACGGGTAGCACGCAAACGCCGCGTCCCAACGAGGAAGAGCTCGACAAACCGAACGAGTTCTTTGAATCTTTGCAGTTCCCGTAGTGGTGATGATGCGAGGGTTACCTCTTGCGTTTGAATGTACCGTTGCCGCTAATTCAGTTTAGCCTCCGGCTCTACTTTCATCTTTTAACGGAAGAACTCGTATCGCATTTAAACGCACCTCATGCGTTTCATTTGCGAACAACGCATCGTGGACCCTTTTCCAAGTGATTCGTTTTTGAATGGTTTGGAATTGCTTTTCTTATCTGTTTTTCTATCAGCTACTAAAAAAAGACGTACCGCCAAGCAACGATACGTCTTTCCATAGGAGTCACCCACATGTCTGAAACGTGGGTGAACAGCAACAAGTCACTTATATCTGCTTATCTTCAAGTTGTTGCAGTTTTTCCATTGTGACCTGATCCGGGGAATCCCGTATCAATCAGAAACGACCCCCGTTCCTGCTCATTCCTGCATCGCGTTATGCCCAACAGGACGACGATTGACTCACCAATCGTCGGTTCGGAACGGCGATGCGGGGATACCGTTCTTGTTGTAGAGATTGGCACCGCGTGGATTCATGGTGTACCCGTAACGCACCGCAACGGGATTGGCAACGTCTTTGGAACTGACAACGACGTTGTCCCCGTCAATGACGGCGTCGGCCCAATGCCAAACCTTGTCATCTCCGGAAACGGCGAATCGCCCGAGCGTTCCGCCCTTGTCTTCACTCGTCGGCGTCAAGCCTTCCTTTTTTCCTACCATCAAACCCTTGCCAACGTGGTCGAAATTTAGACGAATGGTGTTCTTCTCTACCTTCAGGGATTTGTAGAGTGGGCCCGCGGGAACGAGGTCATCACGTCCGTAGTTTTGGTGCAGCGCCCATTGGCTTAATCGCCAACCTACATCCTGCTTATTTTTGGGGTGAATATCATTGGCGCTACCGATGTCGTGGATGACAGCCATGCCGGTGTTGTCAATGTTCAAGCTGGTGCGTTGCGCGTCACGGAGTTTCGCCCATCCATCGCCCCCTGCGGGCATGTCACTGGCCTTTTTGAAGTCGGCCAATTGCACCCAGTAGAATGCGAGATCCGGATTGAACAGCTTCCGCCATCCTTTGATCAGCGCCGTTTTCTTGTGGTGGTAACTGATTCCTTCGTTGCCGTTGGACTCACCCTGATACCAGATGCCGCCGCGCATGGCATAGGGGGCCAGCGGGTGGATCATGGCGTTGTAGATCGCTGAAGGCGTACTGCTGCCGACGTTGCCGCCATCGCTCCACAGTTTGTCAACTTGAGCGGCTTCTTTATCCAGTTCGGGAACTGACCGGAAACCATCCAGACTGATCCACGGTTCGATGCGTGTGCCGCCCCAGTTGGATCCGATCAGTCCGATCGGCACATTCAATTCCTGATTGAGTCGTCGACCGAAAAAGTAACCAACGGCCGAAAATCCCCCGACCGATTGCGGAGAGCAGGCAGCCCACTGGCCAGGGCATTGCTCTTTGGGTTTATCCGAAGTGGTGTGGCCGGGAACGTTGAACAGGTGGATCATGGGGTGATTCGCTGCGGCAATCTCATCCTTTCCGTTCAACGCACTGCCAACATTCCACTCCATGTTGGATTGTCCAGAACAGATCCAAACCTCGCCTACCAGCACCTGCTCAACTGTAATTGTGTTCTTGCCTTTAACTTCCAAGTTTTGTCCGCGCGCGTTCGCCTTCATGGGGTCAAGCTTGACCATCCACTTGCCATTATCGTTGGCGGTGACAGATTTGCTCTGCTCCTCGAAGGTAACAGTGATACTTTCGCCGGGATCGGCCCAACCCCAAATGGGTGCGGGCATCTGCTGCTGCAGTACCATCCCACTACCAATGATGGACGGAAGCGTAACGTCGGCTCGGGCCAATCCGCCCGATATCCACACGACGCTCGCAGCGAGCAAAAACGTAAGTTGCTTGTACATGAGTCTCTCTAACTGACGGGAATCTGATTTCGAGAACAGGTTGGTCTCGAAGCTGGAGGCGTTCATTCTAGCCGAAGCGTGCCGAGTCTGGTGACACCACACCGCGAATCCCGTGCCTGTTTTTTCTGACTAAATCCAGGTATTTCCAGCCGTATTCGCGACGGTCTGGATGTAAGCGTGGCGAAGAATCGCAGAGAGAAGTCACGCTTTGACACAGTGTGCATTCCAACGATCTGACGTTCAAAAATTGCCACATGATGATCCGAAACTTTTCTTTCAGGCTGCAAGTCTGCATCGGATTCGAGCAAAGTTGCTTCTAGTGGAACATCCTCACTATTTCGTCATCACGTGAATGGGTCATGTCGATTTTTACCTCACGTGCAGAGTGTGAATCAGAGTGTGAGTCGTAGATTTCATAAGGCAGCCAACGAATGAGAAACGCCGGTTAGTTAGCGAGGATTCCGCATCCTTGCGGATGTTGGCCAGAGGCCGCCTCCTATGCCAGCAGTGAGCAAGGCAATTCGACAGGATTCTTCAGATTCAGTGTCTACTTTCAGTGACGAATCGTCCTCTAGCTAACTCCCCGTCCGCGTCGCTTTGCCCCAAGCGGCGGGGTTTTCGTCTATACTTGTTACGCCGCTGCGATAGATGTTGGTGGCGTCATCAATCTCTAACCGACCGGACGATCGTGAGCCTTTCCAAATCTGTTGTTGTTTGTGTAGCTGTTGTTGTGATTTGTGGGTGCGATGGATCGCAGCCAACCACGCCAACCACGCCAATCCTCATCCCCGTCCCCACGCCTCCAGTCGCGACCAACAATCCAACACGAGTTGAGTTGC
>JAPKCI010000227.1 GCA_028823035.1 Rubripirellula sp. | reverse complement strand
TTCGATGGTTGTGTGTAAGTCCTGATCACCAGACGCTATCAAGATTGGGCAACGTAGTTTGTCGAGCTGATTGATAGGGCAGAGCTGGCTTGGCGAAATTCCGAGCCGCGATCTTAATTGAACCAGCAACAGCGGAGCAATGATGTGATGCAGAGGCCCCAGTCGCATCTCTATCCGATTGTGCACTGCCTCGGTCACGCTGGGGTGTACCGACTCAAGAACCAAACCATCAATTTCTGGATTTGCAAATAGAGCGGACGCACCACCAAGGGAACTTCCGATAATCGCGATCTTTTGTTCGGGATCAAGGCTTCGTACATACTCAACCGCAGCAAGTACGTCATATTTTTCGAGATACCCGACAGTGATTCTGTCGCCTAGCGATTCGCCATGGGCCTGGAGGTCAACCAAAAGCGTTGAGTAACCTCGATCACGCAGCAATCGAGCACGAGAGAGCATTGATCGACGATCACCACGGATTGGGTGGAGCAGAATCACGGTCGAATTAGAATCAGGAATGGGAAGATGCCAAGCAGCAAGCGTTGAACCTGATTCAGAGGCAATCTCGATCGTGTTCGCAGCAAAGTCCGCGGGCGGTGGCCCAACAAAGCGGTTCGCTGGGGCAACTAACGCACCGCCAACAAACCAAGCGGCAGCCATCAGACCGACCACGGCGATCAGGCAAGCGACAAGTGACCATTTCCGTAGTCGACGCCAATTCATATGACACATCACGTGCGAAATGACCAAAACACAGGAAAAAGATTCCAACCTGGAATCGCCTTGTCACTTACGCAAACACCCTTGAAATCCATTATCTTCAGTCCCTTCTTTGTGGCGAGATACTCCACAGCTTTGTCAGTGATCTGCACGTACTGGACAATGTTGCACGTACTGGACAATGTTGCATCCGAATTGTTGCATCAGAATTTCTGTGACTGTCGTACAAACTCACTAACAGCGTTGGATAACCTGCAATCGCATTCAGCGATGCATCGTATCCAGTCCAACGCCTTCCCCAAGATACACAAGTGATACGCCCGACTAAAGAATTTGTCTTACGCTGTCGCTCGTTCAAAATGAAAAATTAAAATAATACATGGTTCTCGCAAGAGCTAAATTCTTGGAACTGCGGTGCTCTGTTTATCCGAAACGCTTGTGATGGCATCGACACCGAAACGAGGGTCATGAAGCAACGAGGGTCGTGAACAAGTCAAAAAGTCACCTAAGTTTACTGCGTTCTGATCATGAGCGAATCCCTCGCTTTCTGTGCATTTCGGCACGACGCCTGAGAAACCCGGACTACGCCGAACGATGTGGATTTCAGCCCCCTGCGTTCCCGTACAACCGAATGTGCGCAATCACAAGATTCTAAGAACCGATGACAACGTGCCCCACCACAAGCCACAAAACCAATGATCCAAGTAATCCCGCGATTGCACCAAACACGCCTCTTCCGACAATTCCGTAGACAGCGTTTGTCATAATATCCACCTATCGGATAAGCAGCAAACTGGCGATGCCCACCAAGGCCGTCAGACCAGCAGCAACCCAACCGACCACAAGCGTGACCCGCGCGAGTAAACCCTGCAACACTCCTTGACCAGAGCGAGCATGCGGAGAAACGTGATCTGCGAACAGATAGACACCCACACGAAACATGCATCCGAAGCAGAACATGAGAGAAGCCGATGACGCCTTCGTCGCTATCGAAGGTTTTGCAGCGGGCGAACTCATTTTCCGACCCTTTTGCAACTCTTACTTCGAATGCTTAGATCAACTCAAAAATCCATCATTTGCTTTGTTACCGTGAACGAAACAATGCAACATTGGCAACCTGCCAGCAAGGTACACCCATACGAAACACCATTCATCCCCCCCTAAGTCGGCGACCTAATGCTGGCAGAAACTGGAAAAACGAACCAACCTCGCACTACAACAAGATCCAAGGGCCAGTCTTCTCAACACAGAAGTGGGGGGAACGTAATTCGACAGAGCAACCGACCGCCAATCAGAGATTTCTGTTCAAATGTCTGTTGTCCGAGCCACCAATCCAGCCAAAGCAATCCCGTCTGGAAAGCCCCTCACATCAGCCAAACAAAACTGCAGAGCATGGAAAAACATCTGATAAAACTTTCTTTTCCTACTCTCATGGTCAATACCGTCATGTGTTCGGTGCGAACCGTATTTTTAACAATTCATTGACTGACCAACCTTGGCAGTGATTTTCCAACACACCCACCTGATTGTCGGGTAGAATGCGTCACAGTTTGGGCGATCCTAAGACAAAGTCTTGCAGTCACTTTGCAATACAAGGCAATTGCGGCATCAGGTCCGTGCCGGCCATGCTGTGTAGCTGACACGAAGTGCATGACTCACGAATCCCACCTTAACCACCTACCTTCTCCTGTCTGGAGAGAAAGCTTATGGCTATAGAAACCGGGAACATTGCGCAGGGACAATTCGACGATCAGGATCTGCAAGCGGCTGAAAAGCTGACAGATACCTACGGCAAACTCAACGCAGAGTTGAGCCGTGCGATCGTTGGACAGAATGAAGTATTAAAACAGGTGATGATCGCCATGTTTTGCCAGGGCCATTGTCTCCTTGAGGGAGTACCGGGTCTGGCAAAGACGTTGATGATCTCGAACATCGCCAGTCTACTTTCTCTGAAGTTCAACCGAATTCAGTTCACGCCTGACTTGATGCCTTCGGACATCACGGGAACTGAAATCCTTGATGAGGAAGAGGGCACGGGTCGACGTCGAATGCGATTCGTCAAAGGTCCGATCTTCGGTAACATCATTCTTGGTGACGAAATCAATCGTACGCCGCCAAAGACTCAAGCCGCTTTACTGCAGGCCATGCAAGAGTTCCAAGTCACAACGGCTGGAGAGACGCATGAACTGGAAAAGCCGTTTCTGGTACTGGGGACTCAAAACCCGATTGAGCAGGAGGGCACGTATCCACTTCCTGAAGCGCAACTTGACCGTTTCATGTTCAAAATTCAGGTTGGCTATCCTTCCTTCGAGGAAGAATTGCAGATTGCCGAAATCACAACCGCAGGTGGCCTGCCATCTCTTAATTCAGTGATGACCGGGGACGACATCTTGCATATCCAAAGAGTCGTCCGAAAGGTCCTCATTGCCCGCTCGGTGTCAGCGTACGCCGTACGACTGGTGCGAGCGACCCGGCCAGAAGAGCCAGATGCATGCGACTTGGTCAAGAAGTATCTGTCTTGGGGAGCCGGCCCGCGGGCTTGCCAGGCGTTGCTGCTCGGAGCCAAAGCCCACGCTTTGCTAGACGGTCGTGTCCATGTTTCCGCAGATGACATTCGATACGTTGCTTACCCGGTGTTGCGACATCGATTGGTGACGAGTTTCTCAGCCGAAAGCGATGGGCTCACCACAGATAATCTGATCACCAAGTTGATCGAGACGGTCCGCGAGGACTGAACACCATGACAGCCACTTTTTACGATCCCGCCGGACTCGCTCGACTGGGCAGCTTGGATCTTGTTGCCAAGCAGGTTGTCGAAGGCTTTTTGACAGGCCGACACCGTAGCCCTTATCACGGGTTCTCTGTCGAGTACTTGGACCATCGGCCGTACACGCCGGGGGATGACACGCGCACGCTGGACTGGAAAATGCTCGCGAGAAGCGACAAATACCAGCTCAAACTGTATGAGGACGAAACCAACCTGCGGGCCTACATCCTGCTTGATTGCAGTGAGTCGATGGCATTTCAAAGCGGTGAAATGTCCAAGCTCAGTTATGGTGCCTATCTTGCCGCATCATTGGCGTACCTTCTGATTCGGCAAAATGACGCCGTCGGTCTGGTGCTCTTTGACAAAGAGGTACGCGAATACATCCCACCCAAAGCCCATCCATCTCAGTTCCGCCGCATCCTGCATTCGCTCGATGACATCAAACCAGGTGGCGAAACAGACGTTGGCACGGTGCTGCATGAAGTAGCCGAACGTACAAAACGTCGCGGCCTGATCATTCTGATCAGCGACTTGATCGACAAAGAAGAGGCAATCGCAAGTGGATTGCAGCACTTTCGGCACAACAATCACGAAGTGATCGTTTTTCAGACGTTGGACGATGCCGAACTGACTTTCCCCTACGATCGCTTGACTCGTTTCAAAGACATGGAAGGTGCAGGTCACGTCGTCACCAATCCCAAAAATCTGCGGCAAAAATACTTGGACCGTATGCAAGCCTTCACCGAGCAAATCAAACGCGACTGCTTTCAACGCAAGATCAGTTACAACCTCGCCAATACAACAGATCCTTACGATCGTTTCCTTGCCGCCTATCTGGACAAGAGAGCCCGCATTGGATGAGGCTGACATGTGCGTCAGCGCAACTCTTAGATCTGCCGCAGTCCAAGCAAATGAGCCGTTATGAGTTTCCTGCACCTTGGATTACTGTCTTTCCTGCCGTTAGTACTGATTCCGATCGTACTGCATCTACTCACGCTCCATCGCTTGAAAACAGTTGAACTGAGCACGTTTCGGTTCCTGTTCGATAGCTACGTCCAGCAGCGCCGACGGATGAAGTTTCTGGAAGCACTGATCGCTTTTCTCAGAACACTCTTTTTGCTGCTGCTGGTCCTGCTGATATGCCGTCCAGTATTGAAGCACTGGGGAGCAATGTTCGCGGGAAGCAAAGCAGGACGTGACGTCATTTTGCTCGTTGATAGCTCGGCCAGCATGAATGCCGTTACCGAGGGAATCACATCGCTACAAAGAGCCAAACTTGCCGCGATCGCAGTCACGGATCAACTGTCCATTGACGACCGCGTCACCGTCATTCGAGTTGCTGCAAAACCCGAAGAAGTATGCAACCGTTTTTCCTCTGATTCAGAAGCAATTCGCAACGAGATCGAAAACTTGCAGGCCTCTCCATCACGCGGCAACTTATTCGCAGCCTTTTCGCAACTGTTCGGTCCCGAAGCCCGCAAGTTGGACAACCCCGCAGTTTTTCTTTTCAGTGACTTGCAATCCACTGGCTGGAATGAATTCATTGACAGCGATTCATCAACTCTTTTTCCTGAAAATACAAAACTGACAGTCGTCAACGTGGGATCGAATCAGGAGTTTTCCAACGCAGCTGTCGTTGGCAAATCACCTGAAGATCAACGAGCCATCGCGGGTCTGCCCATCAAGCTGAATCCACGTGTTGTGAACCATTCCCAAACGGAAACGAAGGATATTCCTGTCAGTATCTTCATTGAGGATAAGGAAATTGCTCGCAAAACATTGACTTTGGGACCGGGTGAGACCGGCGAAACCGAATTGGTTTTCACCCCCGAAGAAGTGGGCATGTTGCGGGGGCGTTTCGAAATACCCGAAGATCGCTTTGAGGAAGATGACACATTTCTATTTTCTCTGAATGTCGATCCGCAAATCCGAGTGTTGCTGGTCAACGGAAATCCATCCGATCAACCACTCGACGATGAAGCCATTTATCTTCAGACAGCGATCGTAGCCACCGAGTCTTCTGACGATTCTGACACCGAGAATTCCGAGAACGGGGAACTGGCAGAGGAACGAACACTTGTCCGCTCACTGATGGTCAACGAAGTTCCGCAGAACGAAATCAACGACGAAACACTCAGTGATGCTGAAGTGGTGATCCTTGCAAACTGTGGAGCATTGAATTCAGATCATTTCAAAAAGCTTCGCAAGTTTGTTGCTGGCGGCGGTGGTCTGTTGGTTTTTCCCGGTGACAAGGTCAACCATGATACTTATTCCAAACAATTATTTACGTCACCCGAAACTCCTGACGAAGTCTTTATTTCCGCCAAGTTTGCTGCCGCTGAGGGTGATCCAAACACGTCAGAAAGCCACCGTCGACTTGGCGCAATTGATTTCGCCCATCCTGTTTTTTCAGTTTTTGCTGATACAGAACAGCGTTATCTGACCAAGTTGAAAATCTATCGCTGGTTTCCCTGCTCGTTTCTGGAGGAACGGGGCAATTCGTGGCCGCTCGCTGAATTCGAAGATGGTTCGCCAGCACTGCTAGAGAGCTTCTATGGCAACGGTCGTTTATTGATGACGACCTTTCCGCTAAACACCAAATGGACGAACTTGCCGATGAAACCGGAATTCGTCCCCTTGGTGCTTCGCATGATAGGGCACGTGATGCCCCCGTCGGACGTTGATGGACCGTTGGTTGTTGCCGCCGACGGGGTGGCCGAATTCTCCGTTTCTTCGGATTGGGCACCTGCGGAAGGCTCGGTAACTGACAGGGACGGTCGCCCGACGCCAGTCGATTTCCAGCGTGCGAATTCAAGATTGGTGGGAGCGTTTGATCGCACCACTCGAAAGGGCTTCTATGAATTGGAAGTGATTGGCGGAAAAGCAGAAAAGCCGCAGCAAGGGATTCACCAGTTTGCCGTCAACGTATCTCCTGATGAATCAGATTTCCTGCGACTCACCACACCGCAACTCGAAACCATGATCCCGACGGTCGAGTTGACGACGGTTGATGCCTCGGCAGAAGCCCAACAGTTATTTGGCGACATTGGTGATGAACGGGAAATTTACCGACCGCTGATCATTTTGACTTTCATCATCATTGCGATCGAATTCCTGCTTTCAACGTTGGGGGGACAATCAAACAAAAACTCAAACACGACAAGCAGAGAGCGATTCAGAGACGTGGTTCGCGCCAAACTACTTGGGCAGATGACAGGATCCGGTTTCCAGAAGCTTACAGCTAGGAAATCGGATGATTAACTCAACGCCACGGTTATCCATTGCCCCAGCCGAAATTCCCTTCACGGTGGAATCCCCGATTGCGACGGAGATCAGAATTCAACGCACTCAATCGTTCCGCTTGCTGTTTATGAAACCCACTTACTTCCTGGAACAGTAACCTTTTTCTTTAATGAAAAGAGGTTTCAACACCAAGAGAGATCAGACGTATGGTCAACTCCACGAATCAATCCGAGCAGGATGTTTCAACACAAACCTCAGCCATCCATCGACTGGTTGTGTCGACCCGCCGCTGGCTACGATCAACTTGGGTTGCCACAGGGACGGCGATCGCGTTCGGCCTGTTCATTGCGGTTCTGTTGGCCGTTGTGCTGCTGGACATCGCGTCTCCTTTACAACCCCTGTTGCGATTCACGGGACTGCTGTTGGTCGTGATTCCGACCGGATGGGTGTTCATCATTGGTGTCATCAAGCCACTTTTTCGCCGGCTTACTCGAGTGATGGTGGCCAGGCGTATCGAGCAGGAACTTCCTCTGATTCACAATCGTCTGGTCAGTTGTATCGACTTGGAGTCCGATAAAAAGTCATTGCAGCAGTCCCGCAGTTTTCACCATCGTCTCATTCGTGAAGCCTACGACCGAATTCGTGATTTTCGGCTTCGACAAGTACTGGATCTGCTGAGCCTCAAACGGGCCAGCGCTTTTGCTGTCGTCTGTTTCACCTGTTTCTTTATCGCATTCGTTCTGTTTACGGATCGGTTGCCAACTGCCACTGCGAGAATTTTCCAGCCGTTTGCCGATATCCCGCCAATCTCTGGTGTGCTGTATGACATCTACGTGGGCGATCGAGTGCAACCCGGCGACTGCGACGTGCTGCGTGGTGAAGACATCAATTTTCGCGTCGTTGTTACTAAAGGCGAAGTCGATGCTCCTGGCAGTCCCGATGCACTGAGGTTGGACGTGTCGACAGTTGACGCAGATGGTCATTACAAGCGATTGAACTACGGCCTGCCAGAAGTACGTAACGGCATCACCACCATGCAATTGACCGGGATGCAACAATCATTTTCCTATCGTATTCGCGGGGGCGGAACATGGAGCAAAGAGTACCACATCACAATGTTGGATCGTCCACGCATCGTGGGGCTACGAACTGCCTTGTTTTATCCTGAATACATGAGGTTTCCGGAGCCGATTCTTGGCCCTCCGGATTCGTCCGACGTTGAGGGCCCCGTGGATAGCAGCGTGGAGGTCAGAGTTGATGTTCAGGGGGATGCGTTCGAAGGTGAAATTGAATTATTGAACCAGCAAATCAGCGTTGTTGATGTAAAGGATCGTCGTGAACGAGTGTGGTTTCGAGATGAGCTGCCCGCCGGTGCCAGAAAGCGGGGAAACTGGCAGGTTGAGGAAGAAACAATTGGGTCTCGCGGACACACTGACCCAGCCAGCGGCGGGAATCATGCACATGGCTTCGAAAACGCAACCACGCCCTATGAATTATTGCCAGGGGAAAGCCTCTACGCTTACGTGTATCTCGACCCAGATCAGATGCCGGAAAGTGTAATGATGAAATTCCATGATGGTAAAAGCTGGGAACATCGAGCCTTCTGGGGCGCCGACAAAATCTCGGAAGGAACACTCGATACACCGAGCCGGCATCTCGTTGGGGTTCTTCCCGAAGGTGGAAAACTGGTGCGTCTGGAGGTTCCAGCCAGCGATCTCGACTTGGACGGAGGCAGCATTCGCGGAATCAGTTTTGCGATGCATGGTGGACGAGGTGTTTGGGGAGCGACAGGTTCATTGCCCGCCGCGAAAAAGAGAATCACCAACTTGGTTCCAACCGAATCATTTCTATTGTCTCGTTCGACCCCTCCCGAATCCTCTGATGGTCGACAGAAAACAAGTTCGGAAATTGTTCAGTGGACAGGACGTATTCCGCTCGAACATGACGGGTTTTACCGCGTTGTTCTGCGAAATCGACTGAAATACACAAACAGCCAGATGGACGAAGGCAAGTTGACTGCCCTGCCGGATAATCCGCCACAATTGATCATCGAACGCCCAGCCAAGGAACTCGTTGTCAGTGAACCGGTCAAAGTGCCCGTCTACATCTCGGCCTACGATGACTATGGACTGGACAACGTCATGCTGTTCCTGCAAATGCCGGATTCATCAACCTTCACCGGCACGCCGATTCGCCAATACGCACCTCCAATCCAAAATGATAACCTCGTCGCCATGATCGATCTGGCAGAGCATGGATTGGAACTCAATCAGACGCTGCGGTACCGGATCGAAGTACGCGACACAAAAGGCCAAAGTGTCATCACCGAAGACCGAACGATTCGCATCGCCAATGACAATAATGCAGCAGATCGCCAACTGGAACAGTATCAGGAAAAAACCGAATCGTTACAGGAGAAACTTGAGGAACTCATAGAAGAGCATGCAAAGGTCGAAGCGGCGGCGGACGAACTCTCCGACGACTTTGAGGAACTTACCGAAGCTATCGAGGAAGCACAGGAACAAGCCGCCGAAAATGCGGAAGATGCAACGGTGGACGGCCAGCCTCCAGAAGAACCAGCACCGATTGAGCTTACAGAGGAATCAAAACAACAGCTCGAAAAGTTGAAAACCGAATTAGCTCAATTGATTCCCATCGAACAGAAAGCTGCTGAACTTAGCAAGCAGGTGGCCAATGAACTGCAACAACTGGCGGATCAGTCTGAAAACTTGGAGATGCTACCACCGGAAGTCGCTGAGCAGATTCAGGGAGTGGAGGAAATGTTCGAGGAAATGGCGGTTAACCCAATCGCCGAGCTGGAAAACATGCTCCAAGAGGTGACACAGCCCAACAGTCTTGATCCACAGTTGCCAGAACTCGAACAGAAAAGCGAGTCAGTACAGCAAGCTCTTGAAGACTTGCAAACAAGACTCGAGGCAGTCGCTGAAGCACAGGAAGCAAGCAAGACAGACGTTGAGCAAGCCGTTGAAGAATTGCAACAGGACATCACACAGCAGAATGCTGAAATCACCGCCCGCGAGTTGACGGAATTGCGGGACGCCGTGGCTGAGATGCGAGAGGAACTGGCAGAACTGGCGGACGAACAAGAAGACCTCATGGCAGATGCGGAAAAAGATCTTTCCGATTCGCTTCTTGAAAAACTGGAGGAAGCTCAAGATCAATTGCAAGACGAGGCCGATCCAGTCCTCGAAGACGCAACCGAATTGTTGCAAGCCGATCAATTGGAGCAAGTCCGAGCAGAAGCCGCTGAGGATGAACCAGCGCCGTTGCTTCAGCCTGCCCTAGCTGAACCACTTGATGACCCTCGTGCCCAGCCCGAACCAAACGCTGAACCAAACGCTGAACCAAACGCTGAACCAAACGCTGAACCAAACGCTGAACCAA
>JAPKCI010000226.1 GCA_028823035.1 Rubripirellula sp. | reverse complement strand
GGAAGAACTTGACAGGAAGAACTTGACAGGGATACGGTCGCTGGTCTGCACTCATTCGTTTCAGCCGCCGAATAGGGAATCCCGCTTTCAGCCGCCAGAGAGCGCCTGCATCACGAAGATCTCGCTGTTTTCAGTGACGCTAAGATTCAGAGAATCCCTGTGGGGAAGCATGTCTCCATCAATGAAGATCGCGATGTGTTGCTGCAATGAACCATCTTTCTTCATGAGGTAGTCTCGCAAGGCAGGATACTGCGCGAACATTAGCTCGAGTGCCTCAGATAGCGAGGCTGCATCAACCGTCTGGCTCGCTGGACATTCGACATGCAGAGCAAGTTGTGAGGTGAATTCAAGATGTGGCATTTGAAAGTAGTCAAAGCAAGTTGAAAGCGGCCGATGATGGCTCATCATACCACTTGGAGATGTCACGCTGGAGTCGGATCAATTTGTATAGCGATCCGGTGAGAGAAGTTCGAAATTCGGTATCTCCGGCGTGATGCCGTCAATGAGTTTTGCGACGCAGCGGCCGGTGATTGGCGCCAGACTGATTCCCATCATGGCATGGCCAGTGGAAACGATTACGTTGTCCCATTTCTTGCAGCGGCCCAAATAGGGAAGTCCGTCAGGCGAGCAGGGTCGGAGGCCTACCCAGGGTTTGCATGGATCGAAGTGCGAAGGCTGGAAACGCGGAAAATAATCCGGGATGGAATGGATGATTCCCCGTACTCTTGAATTGGAAACTGATTGATCCAGGCCCGCGATTTCCATGGTGCCACCGAATCGCAGCGAAGAACCCATGGGAGTGACGGCAACCCGCGCTTCGGTCAGGATTGAACAGATCGAAGGCTGTTGGCATGGTTCCTGAAGCGTCACGCTGTATCCCTTGCCTGCCTGCATGGGTAGTTTTAGCTGCAACTGTTTGCCAAGTTCAGATGACCAGACGCCTCCACTGATCACGAACTCGTCGGCGTCGACGAGTCCTGCGGTGCTTTCAACCCCTGTAATGCAGTTTCCTTGAAATTGAAATCGCTGGCAGTCTGTTTCCCAAAGGAACTGGCAGCCTTGGGCCTCCAGTTCTGACTGCATCGCAGCCATCAACCGATTGGGTGAAAGGTGGCAATCCCGCGGGTAGTAAACACTGCCTTTGACATCCATTTCAATGGAGGGGTCTTTTTCAGCCGTAGCCTGCGCGTCAAGCACATGGGCTTCGACATTCAGGCTGGCTGCAAGATGCGCCGTTTTGGTTTCTTCGTGCAACGCCTGCTCGCTGCGACAAAGCATCAGCAGTCCGTTGGGTGTCAATTCGAAATCTTCTGGCAAATCTGCCGACAGTTCCTGAAAGCAGCTTCGGCTTGCCAGATGCAAATCTCTTAATAGCGGAGCCGACCGTTCAACATGGGAACGGTTGCAGGCGTTTTTGAATCGCCACAGCCAGGACAAAAGATCCCACGAAGCTCGAGGGCGAATGTAGAAAGGCGATTCCGGATTCCACATCCACTTCAGACCTAGCCGAATCATTCCGGGAGCGGCAAGGGGCACGAAATGACTCGGGACAATCATACCCGCGTTACCAAAAGAGCAACCATCCCGATGGTTTGGGTTTCGGTCGATCACCGTAACGCGGTGGCCGCGTTGTGTGCAGTACCAAGCCGATGAGAGTCCGATGATACCCCCGCCGATGATGACAATTTTCTTTGACACGGTGTATCCGCTAGCCTGCGTGGTCGTGTTGAATGCCCCAGCAAAAAGGGTCGTCAGATCTCAGTTTCAACTGAGCTTCGGCGGTAATGAAAGCCCTGCCTCGAATCGTTGGCTTGATTTGCTTGTGCAATGCGTTGGCCCAAGTGTATTCGCAACTGAATGAAGTACCTAGGATGCCCTGCTGTACCCAACGCTGATTGGGGGCAAGCTTGCCATCAGCGGCCAGACAAGCCAGTTTTGCGCTGGCGCCAGTACCGCAGGGTGAGCGGTCATATTCCAAACCGGGGCAAAGCACAAAATTTTTGGTGTCTGCCGAAGTTCCCAACGCGTCACCAAACAACTCAATGTGGTCCACTTCGGGATAGCCGGCAGCATTGACCGCCCTTCGTATATCGCATGCCATCGACGTCAAATTTTTGATATTTGAGGCGGCGATTTCCTGCTTTGGATCTTGTGTCAAAAAGAACCAATTGCCGCCGTAAGCGACGTCACCAATGACTGTGCCGACACCGTCGACTTGAACCTCGACATCCTTGGCCAGTCGGTAGCTCTCGACATTGGAAACGGACACCTCGCCGTTTTCGTGCAGTTTGGCTGAGACATTGCCGACTGGCGTGTCAATCTTGCATTCACCCGAATCAATGCGGCCGATTTCACGTAGCGTTTCGATGAGGCCAATCAATCCGTGTCCGCACATCCCCAAGTAACCAACGTTGTTAAAAAAAATGACCCCTGCCTGACAGTTTTGATCGTGGGGCTCACAGAGAAGTCCACCCACCAGAACATCCGAACCACGTGGTTCAGAGATGATTGCCTTGCGAAAGGCATCGTGTTCGTCACGAAAACGATTCAGTTGTTCAGATAGTGGCCCTTGTCCCAGTGGCGGGCCACCGGACAACACGATACGAGTTGGTTCACCCGCTGTGTGGGAATCGATCACATGGATTTCACCTGTCATCGCAACCTGCTATCAAGTTAGCAACTGTTTCCAGTGGCGAGAGAGAAACGGGACAATGCGTGATGTCTTGAACACCCCGCCTGAAAAGTGCTAGTGGTACGTTGGCTTGACGAAACGCCATGGCGAAAAGTGCCATGCTAAGCGTGGGTGACCAATTCGCGATCATTAGCATACGACTTGCCTGGCCATTGGCTCCACCACGCTTGGAAAAGTCTGAATTGCTTTTCAACGAATCCTCGCTGGCTGCTACTCAGGGAATCCGATTTGTTGAAGTGGAGCGAGTAGTCGTCGTCGCCTTGCAGTTCGAGAAGGTACTTGTAATAGAGAACCAAATCAGGGCCTTCGTCATAGGTTGAAAGTACGATCAGGGCTTCATCAAGCTCTCTCGCCAATCGTCTTGCTTCTACATCGCCGCCCGAAGCAAGTTGGCACAATCGAATCAGGGTCAGGACTTCGTTGGGCAGACAGTTGCCAATTCCTGTGATCGCTCCCACAGCCCCACAATGAACAAAACCGTGATACACCTGTGTGTCGACACCTGCCATCAAAACGACTTCGTCGCTCGCATGCGTGATCTGCTCAGCAGCGTAGCTCAGGGCTTCGGCACCACCAAATTCTTTGAAGCCAACGAGGTTGGGAAACTCTTCACGCAAGTTGAAAAATAGATCGGCTTTGGTTTCGAATCCGTAGTACGGACTGTTGTAAATGACGGCGGGTAAATCGGACGCTGCAGAAAGAATACTTGCGAAGTGATTGCGCTGTGCCGTCGGGGAAGTACCCCGCGAGAGAACACGTGGAATCACCATCAGCCCGTGAGCACCGATTCGTTGCGCGTGTTCTGAGTGCTCCACGGCGATCGCCGTGTTTTGAGCTCCCGTTCCGACAATGACTTGGATACCGGCATCAACCAGCCGACTCACACCCTCTCTTCGCTGTTCGTCGGTCAGTAGCGGCCAGTCACCCATTGAGCCACAGTAGACCACCGCGTTCATCCCAGCCGAGATCAAATCCTGTGCTTTGCTGACCAGGGCGTCATAGTTGGGGGTTCGATTGACCGTGCAAGGAGTCATCAGCGCGGGAATGCACCCGCGAAAAACCTGTGCGTTCATTGCTGCTTGCCTGTTTGGATTTAATTGCCTGTAGAAAGTTTGATTGTTTCCCTGCCCGGAAAAGAACGACCTTGGCAGAATCGTCTGGCAGAAAAGGTCAATTCACGCTCGCATTGCCTTCTTTCAATCAGATAACAATCCTACACGGTTCGCTTCAGAACTGCATGCCCACAGCAGAATTGTGATGAAAGCCCCGTTTTGATTGAGTTGTGCTACTTTTCTAGGTTGTCAGTTGTGTTTTCCGGGTTGTCAGTCGTGTTTTCCGGGTTGTCAGTCGTGTTTTCCGGGTTGTCAGTCGCGCGGCTTGCCAGTCCGCGATGATTCCCTGAGAATTGTCATTCCAGCTTTCTGAAATGTGTGTTTTGTGATTGTGGGTTTGCATCCCAATGAACGAGATTGGCGAGATCATTTGCGATTTTGTGAATGTCTGACTGGATGATGTTTGACGACTGGTTTTTTATGTTTGGGTATCGCAAAGTTCGGCCGCCGCTCACGACCTTTCAAAGGGTCGATATTGAATTGTTGATGCGAAGAACGATTGAGAGGGTCGGATTGCCATTTGTCCGCCAGACTCAGGTGATAATCGATCTGGATGAGTTGAATCTGGACCGAACCAACGCCAATGCCCTGCTTGAGAGTGCTGCGAGTGAGGTCGTTTGCCGCCTGCCAAAGCAGAAGATGCCATGTGATGTCCAATCGGTGGCTGCGGCTGACCTGGGCTATCCCTCGACCTACAGCGAAGCCACGCAAGACAGTGCGGCCATCATCCGGCTGGCAGAGGAAACGCTGCGCGATCCGCTGCGAACAGTCATGGAGTTGGCGTTCCAGTATTCATGCCACTACTGGCGGACGTTTCCATCAGCGACAACGCTCGACAAATCTCCTCGAACTTCTGATCTGCTTCCGATCTGCTGTGGGTTCGGTGTTTTGGGAAGCGAGGCATGCTTGTATGACGATCAATGGTCGCAAGCGGGCTGGGCCGGATGGTCGATTTCACGATCTGGATACTACAGCACCGTTGAAATTGGATTTGCCCTCGCCCTGTTTGCCCGCAGTCGCAACGAAACCGCACCGGAATGGGCCGGTTACCTAAGGCTTGATTCGAGAGAAACAGCAGAGGTTGCCTGGCGATTCTTCGAAGAGCGGGAAAAGGACGGCGGTAGCTTGCTGTTTGATGCTGAGACGATTCCATCGTCCCAGGCCGATATGAGACAACTTGCAACGTGGCTTGAAGGGACAGATCCGGCTTACGCATTGGCTGCAGGCTATGCGTTTGCAAAACTGGACGGGCTCTCTCCTCGAGCAATCGAGGCTGCGATGAATGCGACCTCGTGTTCCGACCCGGATGTCGTGCCTGTCGCAGTACGCTTGCTGGGCAATGCCCGCCACAGCAGTCCGGAAGTACAGAGTCGCATCCATGGTTTGATTCGAAGAGGATCGCCGCGAGTCGCTTTTGCTGCCATGCAAGCAGCGGTGTCCTTGAACTTGCCGTTGGGGGGGTATCGCCGCAGGGTGTCAAAGCTCCTTGACTATTTTTCAGGTGATCCGTCTCCTTTGCTTGAACTGGTTGGTGCCCAGGGGACGACCCTTTCCCGGCTCGCTCCGAAGATCACGCATCGGCTTCGTTTGGCAATCCAGGATCAGGACGACAAATTGGTAGATGCTTCCCTGGTTTGTTTGAGCAAGATTCACGATGACCCTGAAAAACTGATTTGCAGATACCTGAAAAATGCTGAGGTTCAGTTGCTGGTGCGGACGCGTTTGAAGGCTCTGGAGACCCGCCAGCAAACTTGAACAATGCCTCCGCTGCTCGGTTGGTCCGTGAGCAGTGTCTGCGTTGATGTCGTGAGCCATCGGCTGGCAGCCCTGCAGGAGCGTGATTCTGGCATCTAGCTGGAAGTGGCATCTAGCTGGAAGTACTGGAGGCTTGGGCGGTTTTGGGGGGCGGTTTGGTATCTCCGTCGCGATCGCTCGTTGACTACGGGGCGGAATCAGCTATCTCCATTCCCGCGTCGAAGAGTTCTGGTCCATCAAAGCTGCTGACGGAACGCATGAATTGGTCCAGCATTTGTATTGGTCTAGCATTCACGGGTTTTTACTTGCCACAGACTGATGTGATTGCAAAGATAAGACGCAGGACGGCATTCGGTCACGACAAGGATCGGGGAGATCATGATGTTGAAGGAATCTGAAATCGATTCGATGGGTCGTAATGAGCTTTGCAATTCTGAATTGCAAGAGGCCTTGTTTCAGCGACTCCGAAGCAGCGGGCGTTGCAGTTTGCGTTCCATTGAGGTGCAGGTTGATAGCCACCGAGTTGTGCTGTCAGGCGCCGTAAAGTCTTACTATCTCAAGCAAATTGCGCAGGAATCTGCGAGGTCTGTATGTCCAGAGCGTCAGGTGCAGAATAAAATCGCAGTGATTGAATCCGTGCAGGCGATGCCCCAACGAAATCCGGAAGATGTTTTTGTTCAGGAATCTTTTGTCCAGGAATCTTCCTGACGAAGAATCCGGATTGGCGGTCAGACAGCATTGCTGTTGTTGTCACTTTATGGCCGTGAAAGATCTCGACAACACACCAGACTCGGCGTAGAAGGTAGGCTGCGGGACGTAAACTGTCGTTGCCGCGTCATTTCCGCGAGTTTCGGTAATCACATTCTCTATTTTGGTGTCTTTGGTGAATCATTCGTTGTGCAAAATGGTTGTTGTCGCTTTCGTTCTCTCTTTGAATTCGACTGTTGGTGCTCATCCGGGGCATGGGGAAGCTGGAGCTTCTCATTATCTGAATGCCCCGGAGCACGCCTTGCCCTTGGTCGTCATCGTGGGGTTGGCTACGTTTGGGCTCGTCGTCGCAAAGCGTGTCTGTTGGGGGAAAACTGGCGGTCAACAAGGGCATTGAGGCGGTTTACTTTGCGGATGATTTTGTTCGCGTCCTGCGTGAATCTTCGCGGCAAGTATCCGTCGACATGGTTATGCCGCGAATTTGATTGGTTCTCAGCCACGCTGGACTAGTGTCTTCAATTCTTCCCACGGACGGGTGTTGCCAACATCTTCGCGGCTAAGACCACCCCGGCGAGCCTGTTTGATGCCGTATCGCATGACATCGAGTCCATCGGTTGAGTGGGCGTCGCTACTGATCACGACCGGGATTCCCAACCGTTTGGCTGCTGCCAGATGGACATCATTCAGATCGAGCCGTGCTGGGTTTGCGTTGAGTTCCAGAAGTTTGCCGTGCTGCTTGACTGCTTGCATCACGCTTTCCATGTCGACTTCGTAGGGCGGACGTCGATTGATCAGGCGACCGGTGGGATGTGCGATGCAACTAACCCATGGGTTTTCGATTGCCCCCAACAGGCGTTCGGTGATCTGGTCCCGGGGCTGTTTTTGTCCGTAGTGAATGCTTGCCAGAACCCAATCTGCTTCTTCCAGACAATCGTCGGGCAGGTCCATGCCTCCCGGTTCAAGGATGTCGCATTCGATCCCCTTCAGGATCGTCAGGCGTCCTTCATATTCTGTCCGCACTTGATCGATCATATTCCATTGAGCGCGGAGGCGTTCGGCATCGAGGCCTCTTGCCATGGATACCCGCTGGCTGTGGTCGGTAATGGCGATATACGAGAGATTTCGGGTGACGGCGGCGTCCGCCATTTCACGAAGCGTGGCGGCACCATCGGTCGCGTTAGTATGCATGTGGAGATCGCCACATATATCTTTCTGCTCGATGAGTTGTGGCAGCTTGTCTTCTCGGGACCATTCGAACTCGTGACGGTCTTCCCTAAGTTCCGGCGCTATCCAGCGGAGTCCGATGGCTGCGTAAACATCCTCTTCGGTCTCGCCAGCTACCTGTGCATTGTCTTCAAGTGAAAATACACCGTACTCATTGATCTTCAAACCGTTTTCTTTGGCGATGCGTCGCGTGTGGATGTTGTGAGCTTGCGATCCAGTGAAGTACTGCAAAGCAGCGCCAAACTGGTTGTCGTCGACGGCCCGCATGTCGACCTGAAATGCTTTGCCAACTCGGATCGATATCTTGGTTTCGCCTCTGAGGATCGTGCTGGAAAGTTCTGGGTAAGTTTCCAGATGATCCATGGCGGTCGGCCGGTCTTCGGCCACGATCAACAGATCAAGGTCGCCGACGGTTTCACGTCCACGCCGGTAACTGCCCGCCCATGCCATCTTGCGAATCACTGGGCAGTTTTCCATATGCTGACCAATCGCCTTCGCCAATTGATCTCCCTGGGACCAGTAAATGCGTTCGGCTGCGGCCTCTGCGATTGCTAACCCATCCAGTATTGCCTGCTGAGTTTTACCGCCAAATCCCTTCAGCTTGGCAATCCGATCCTGTTGGCAGGCAGCACGCAGATCGGACAGCGAATCAATCTGAAGTTCTTGCTGCAGCTTGATCGCCTTCTTGGCGCCCAGGCCGGGGATTCTGGCCATTTGAATCACCACATCAGGAATCTCCTGCCGCAGCTTTAACAGTTGCGGTAGCTGCCCCGAAGAGACGAGAGTTTTCGTCTTGTCCAGCAATGTCTTGCCGATACCAGGAATGCTGGACAGATCGCGAGTGTCGTCAGCGAGGATCGATGTGACTGATTCGTCAAGGTCCCGGATCGCTTTTGCACCGTTGCGATAGGCTCGAATCCGGAAGGGATTCTCACTCCGGAATTCAAGCAGTTCCGCCATTTCCTCGAAGACGGCCGCGATGGCTGCATTTTCCATGTGATTTTCGAGCACCGGTGAGGATGGTTGATTCGGACCATCCCCAGTTTCTCAGATGCATCGAGGGTTGCGAAGGGCGTGTCGACTCGGCGGCCTCCCGTTTCTCGCGATGGCTCACTCTGAGCATGCAAGGGCAGACGTTAAGAGCCGGGGGCACCGGCTGATTGGCTTGAGACAAGTGACGAAGCCTATCGGCCTGATCGACTAGGATTGGGCCGTTACTCGGGGATGCTCGTCCACTTCGTGTAACGGGAACGCTTGACCGTCGGGGCCGCTAGATTGGCTTGAACTGCGTTCTTGCGAGTCGTATAAGCAGCGTTTCTGACAGGACGAGCGGGAGTGTTGGTGAACTCTGTCCAGTCGGAAAGGTTTGCCTCTGAGCGGGGCAAGTGAGGCGCTGCCGATGGAAAAGGATTGCTTGCTGGAGGTGGAGCAAAGGGATCATAAATCGCTGGTGCTGCAGGTTCCTCGTGTTCGATCCCATTTCGCTTGGCGCTGTAGGGAGCGACGTAGTCAGTCGGTGCGCGAATCGGTTCCGCAGCTCCGTAATTGCGGCTGTACGAAACAGGGTCTGACTCGTTTTGTGTTGTCATGTGCTGAGGAATCATGGCGGTCGAGTCCGCAGGGCTTTGCAGTTTCCAGCGTGCGGAATCCTGTTTGTCAGAACTGTCAGGTTGGTCAGTGGCGTTGGGTGTCTTTGCTTCTTCCGCCGCTTCAGAGGTTGCTGGCTTGTTAAGTGTTGGGCGTCCAACGGGGGACAGGTCGTTTCCCTTTGTTTCGGTACCAAGCTGCGTTCCGATTCCCGTTGGTGAAATCGGAGGAGCCAACGTTGGTGGCGGACCAGTCAGTGGAGAAAGGTTTGGGCTGGTCGGTTGCGAGTAAGTTACTCCGGCCGGTGGGATGGAAGGGATGGGCATCGCCTGTAGGTCACCGCTGCCGGTTGCTCCTACTTGCCCAATTCCATTGATGCCAGACGAACCGTAGGGCAGCGTTTGACCATAGGTGGTTGTCTGTCTGAAGCCGGGCACTGTATTGCAATTGTTGATAGCAGTCGGATATCCACATCCAGGTTGGCAATTGTTTGTGGGACTGCCTGTGCTGCCTGGCAGCACGGTCGTGAATGGGTTGCGTTGCATCTGCTGCTCATAGGCAGTGCAGGGCTGCTGAACGGTGACTGTCGTTCCCGAAACAGCATTGAGCGTCGTTACTGGTCGATAGTATGTGACCGGAGCGCGGTAATAGGATGTGGTGTAGCCGGTACCGAATAGTTTGCGACAGAAACGTCCGAGGCAGCCCTCGCGTTGAGGTGCTGGTGCTGTCACGGGATAGGACGTCATCGGTGGGCTGATGACGGTTGGTGCCGTGATCGGGGCCGCTGGAGCGGTGAGGTTAACGTTTCCAATTGGGGCCGTGGGTACTTGTGGACGATAGCTGGTTTGGATCGTTCCCATGGCAGGCAGGCCCGTGTAGACGGACGGGTTGTCAATGTAAGCAGGGCGTTGAGCTTGGTAGGCACCGTTTGAAACTATTTGCGGTCCGCGACTCACGGGCGCAAAACCGTAGAACGGTGTCGCGGCAGGCTGGTAGCTCGCGGCAGGTGCGTAGACCGCGGCAGGCTGGTAGCTCGCGGCAGGCTGGTAGCTCGCGG
>JAPKCI010000500.1 GCA_028823035.1 Rubripirellula sp. | reverse complement strand
ATGCGGTCACCCCGATCCGGCGGGAACGGGACTCGGTGCGTTAACATCAACAGACTTCGGGCCGTCGCAGGCTGCTTTGCTTGAGTGGAACTGTCATCTGTCGTGCGGATTGTCGGCATGATTTGCAGGGAATGTTGCCTCGTTCCAGTTCAGTTGACCAGCAATGAATGTCAAAGGATCTGAAGTGTTAGGCGATGGCGCCCGACGTATCCCGCTTGCTATGGTTTTCTTTCTCTTTACGAGATGGATGTGGGGCGAGGTATCGTCCGGCAGCAAGGTAATCAATGTTTCCCAGTAGGAAAGCGCGGACGGCATCGGCAGGTGAGCCGACAATTGGTTCTTCGTGCATGTTGAAGCTGGTGTTGATCAAGACTGGGATGCCGCTGAGTTCGTTGTAATCCGACAGCACTTTGTAAAAACTGGGATTGGATGTTGGTGTGACAAGTTGAGGCCGTGCTGTGCCATCGATGTGGACGGCCGCTGGACTGTGATTCTTCATCTCGTCCGTGCAGTCGAAAGTGAGCGTCATGAATTCCGACGTCTTGGTGTTTCCGGCGTCCATGCCGATGAACAGTCTTGGTGCGGCCTCCGCCAGTACTGCTGGAGCAAAAGGCATGAATTCTGTTCGTCCAAGTTGGTCATTCAGCCACTGATTCACTTCGGGATCTTTGGCGGGATAGAGAATCGAGCGATTACCGAGTGCCCTTGGCCCATATTCCATTCTGCCAGTGAATCTGGCGACGATACCGTTGTCGGCCAGAACCTCTGCGATTTTGCGTTCGACGTCGCCGCCACAGTCTTCGTACTCGACACCTTCAGCGTCCAACGCTTGCTTGATTTCCTCATCACTGTACTCGGGGCCCAGGTAAGCAGTTTCGATTGGCTTGTCTTGGCAGGTGTCATTTCCAAAGGCAAGCATTGCTGCTCCGGTCGCACAGCCTCCATCGCCCATGTTGGGATAGACGAACACGCGTTTGACACCGTCAATCTCGCGGATGCGTTGATTTAGTTTGACGTTTGCGTGAACGCCGCCCGACATCACGACTGCATCCAAGCCTGTCTTCTCAAGCCAGTAGGCCGTTGCTTTGCACGCTACCTGCTCTAACACATACTGGTAGGCCGCGGCAATGTCCCGCTTGGAAAAATGTAGCCCCATGGCTCGTGTTATCAGATAGTTCTGCGCACCTAAAATTCGAATGTCACCGTCTTTCAAATCGAATCGTCGCATCAGCATGTCGGCCAAAAGTTTGGGGCGTCCGTAGGAAGCGAGGCCAACGATTTTCCCTTCGTGGCGACTCGGCCGAAATCCGAGCGCGCTGGTCACTTGCTCGTAGAAGATTCCAAGGGAGTATGGGAATTTGAATCGGTGAAGGCACTCAATGCCCTGTTCGCCAACCTTGTAGACACCTCCACAGCATCCAGAACCGTATCCATCAAGTACCAGTGCCAGAGCCTCATCAAATCCGGACGCGTAATAGCAGTTTGCGGCGTGTGTATCGTGGTGCTGGAATCGTACCAACCGGTCTTTCAGGCCATACTGGGTAAGGCTGCTTTCTAGTTCGTCTGACCACTTTTGATGGTCAGAAACTGCGTTTCGTCTCCATTGGTTGAAATAGCGGTTGTGGGCAGCAATGTCGAGTCGCGACGAGCGGGCTGTTTTCTCATAAACGGCTTTTTTGAGCCATGATTTCGGGGCAACGAACTCGTCATTCGGATTGGACAAACCCGGGATTTTGACGCTCTGGTCAAGTTCGTAGGGCTGGGCGACAAGCTCGCAGTACGCTTTGGTTGCCGCACTGAGTATTGCGGGCGATTGAAAGAGTTTGTCGGCGGAACCAGCTTCTTCTATCAACCTCGCCTCTTCTTTGCCATCAAAAAATGCATACGCAACCTGCTCAATCGAATCCGTTGTCCAACCTGTGCGTTCCAGCCCCATCTTCAAAGCTTGGTGGGGAAATCCGGATTGCAATTTGACTCGGCTTAATCGTTCTTCCCCACATGCAAAGACCACTCGTCCATCTTCCATGAAGGAGACAGTAGAGTCTTTGTCTAGCGGACTAATTCCCAGAATTCTCATTGTGCTGTTTCTCAAGTTGGTTTGCGACT
>JAPKCI010000225.1 GCA_028823035.1 Rubripirellula sp. | reverse complement strand
AAGGACGCCTCAAGGACGCCTCAAGGCCGACACTGTCCGCCATTGCAGGACTACTCCGACCCTCTCACCCCATTCAGAAGGGCAGGGCGGCCTCGTTTTTCTCCCACACAGTCAATCTCGCTGTGTATCGTTTTCGTAACCAAGTCTTTAGCAACCATCGGATTCTGGTTCTAATAAGTCGGTGACGATGCACTGTTTGGCTTTCTGGCACAAACGATCGATGCCCTCCACTCTATGAAACGTAAACGATGTCAACAGTAGATAAGCAACGCCTGTTTCTGGTGGAAGATGACCGCGAACTTGCCGCCATGGTCGCTGACTTTCTTAACGCCAACGGATTTCAGGTAACGGTAGAAGGCAATGGCACCAATGCCCTCCACCGGATACTGTCCGAGCAATTTGATGTAATTGTGCTGGACATCGGACTTCCCGGGATGGACGGGATCACCATCTGCCGGAATGTACGGCCCACGTTTGAGGGGCCAATCTTGATGCTGACCGCGCGGGGCGACGAGATTGATGAAGTCGTCGCTTTGGAAGTGGGTGCTGATGACTACATGTCAAAACCTGTACGCCCACGAGCTCTGCTGGCCCGATTACGGGTTCACCTTCGCCGCTCCAGCATATCCAGTTCGGACAATACCACAACGAAGGTCAGTATCCATGGACTGGTGATCGATACCGCCAACCGCACCGTCACCGTCGAAGACAAACAGATAGACCTGACAACTGCGGAATTCGATCTACTGTGGTTGCTCGCGAAAAGCGCAGGCAAAGCCATTCCCCGCGACGATCTTTATCAAGAACTACATGGTGTAAGGTACGATGGCCTGGATCGCTCGATTGACCTGCGTGTATCGCGACTCCGCAAAAAACTAGGGGACGATCCTATCCACCCACAACGCATCAAGTCCATTCGCAGTGTCGGCTACCTACTGGCAACACAATCATGACACGACTGTTCCTCCGCTTCTATGTGGGCGTCGTCCTGATCCTCTTGATTGCATGGTTGGTGCAAACCTATATCACAAGAACACGCTCTGGCCGTCAAAACGCAAGTGTTGTCGAGCACGCGTTGGCAGGGGGATTGCGACTGGCCCGTGACGAACTGACAGAGGCACCGAAAGAACTGGCAGAAGCCAAATTCAAAGACATTGTCGCCACCTTTGAATATCCCGTGCATGTGATTTCCATGGGCATCGATTGGCTGGACGCTCCAGAACGGAGACGCTTGATCGATGAAGAAGCTGTTTTGTTAGGCGACTACATTGCTATTGCTCTGATCCCGCGTTCCAAACCAGACAAGTCAATCGCCGACGAGATGATACTGACGGACACAGTCACTGAAACTCCCACCGGGGGACAAGATGACACAAATGCTGGGACGATGATCCCCAATACATTTCTGTTGTTTGGACCGCTCCCCCAATTTGTGGGTCCGAGCCCGGCAGAAATCATGATTGGATACGGTGTTATTTTCTTGTTGGCGGCTATAGCGATCGCAATTCTGCTGCGTCCCGTTGCCAAGCAATTTCGGGACGTTGAACGGACCGCGACCGCCATCAGTGGCGGAGACTATTCGGCACGAATCCAGACAAGTTCCCACTCGCGGAATCTTGCGCTTGTCAATGCCTTCAATACGATGGCCGATCGCACCGAGTCCCTGTTGCGTTCGCAGCGAGAGCTGTTTCAGGCAGTCTCTCATGAACTGCGCACTCCGCTGGCGCGGATCCGTTTTGCCACCGATCTGGTTGAAACCGCAGCAAGCAGTGAAGAACGACGCAAACGTCTCGATTCCATTGACGATGCCACCGAAACACTGGATGAATTGGTCGGCGAATTGCTGACTTACGCCCGAATCGAATCCAATGCGTCGGGCATGACACCCGAGCCGATCGATGTCTGGAACCTGATCGAGGAAGTGATCGACATTCATGCACCTTTGTATGCTGATATTGAGTTCAGTTTGCCGAAAAATCCCGATCAGTTGGTCATGCGTGCTCACCGCGCCAGCTTGGGAAGAGCCATCGAGAACCTGATCAGCAACGCCGGACAACACGCAAAGTTGCGGGTCTCGATATCCGTTAAAAGCGACGGCAAGGTACTTGAAATCAACGTGGAGGACGATGGCGACGGCATCCCTGAGCCAGACCGCAAGAAAGTCTTTGAGCCTTTTCTACGACTCGAAAAAAATGGTCGCCAAGGCTCAGGTCTTGGACTGTCGCTCGTCGAACGGATTGCTAAACAACACAAAGGTGAAATCAAGGTATCGGACAGCAGATTGGGCGGAGCCTGTCTCACCATTCGCCTGCCATACCAAGGGTCCCTGCCATCCAAAAATGCATAGGCTTATCGTGCACCGGTCAGGCCGTGACCGGTGCAGATTTTCAGACGATAGTCACCCACAAAACAACTTTCTGTCATACTTAGTACTTAGAAGCGTCACACTTAGAAAACCTGAAGATTGACGCCGGAGATTCGATGAATGTTTACCAGATCAACTCTGCAGCTGTGCGCCTTGTGCTTCGTGGTTCTATACCCCACGTGCGTGGAGGCTGGGGATTCTCATATCGGCAGGAAAATCTCATCCTTCACTTTAGATAATTGCTACGGACGACCCGTTTCACTCAATGAATTTTCGGGCAAGAAAGCCATCGTGATTGCTTTCCTTGGAACCGAGTGTCCTCTCGCCAAACTCTATGGCCCTCGCCTCGATGAACTCGAACAGACCTTGGGGGCAAAGGGGTTGGCAGTGATCGGTATCAACTCAAACAAACAGGACAGCTTGAAAGAACTATCGTCATTTGTTAATCAGCAAAAGTTAAGATTCCCGATGCTCAAGGATCCGGGCAATCAGGTCGCTGATGCCTTCTCGGCAAAACGGACTCCGGAAGTCTTTCTACTCGACAAGGACTTCATCGTGCGGTACCACGGAAGAGTCGATGACCAATACGCTGTCGGCATCGCCCGAGATGAACCGCAACGATCAGACCTTGCCGAAGCGATCAGCCAACTACTCGCAGGCCAGAAAGTGTCCGTGCCCGAAACAGACGTTGTCGGTTGCCACATCGGTCGCGTCAAAGAAGTGCAGCCAACCGGTCAGATTACGTACAACAAACACATCGCGCCCATTTTTAACGATCGCTGCATGCGTTGCCATCGCAATGGAGAAATCGCACCCTTTAACCTGACAAACTATGACGACGTACTCGGCTGGGAAGACACCATCTTGGAGGTTATCGACGAGGGCCGCATGCCACCATGGTTCGCAAATCCCAAACATGGCGAATTCGCAAACGATGCGAGACTCAGCGAAGAGCAAAAGGATCTGATCTGCAGCTGGATCGAAAATGGCATGCCCGAAGGTGATCCCGACGATCTGCCACCCACACCCCAATTCACTGCCGGTTGGCGAATCGTTGAACCCGATCAGATTATCAGCATGCCTAAAGCATTCTCAGTCCCCGCAGAGGGCATCGTTGACTACCAGCATTTTGTCGTTGATCCCGGGTGGACCGAGGACAAGTACATTGTTGCTGTTGAGGCTCGCCCTCAAAACCCCAGCGTCGTCCATCATATCCTGCTGTATATAATACCACCGGGAAAAACCTATGAGAACTCTCGGCGGATCCTCGCCGGTCACGCTCCCGGAGCCCCACCCCTGATCACTCCGAACGGTGTAGCTATCAAGGTGCTAGCTGGCAGCAGGTTGGTCTTTCAGATGCATTACACACCCAATGGCTATGACCAGACCGATCAGAGCTACGCCGGAATCTGTTTTGCGAAAGATCCGGCAAAGATCAAACGGGAACTCCGAGGAGATGCTCCTGCTGCTGATGGTCGAGGCGACAATGACAAACTGGTGATCAAACCTAATGAAAATGACCAGAAATTCGAATGCTACTCGCGAAGCATCCGGAAGGATGTGATATTGCTCAGCATGACACCTCACATGCATTTACGAGGTAAATCTTTCAAGTACGAATTACTCAACTCAAACGCTGAAGTCGTGGAAACTCTGCTTGACGTGCCAGCTTACGATTTTAACTGGCAACTGAAATACGTTCTCAAAAAGCCGAAATTACTGCGTGCTGGACAGCGAATTAAATGCACGGCAGTCTACGACAATTCAAAGAACAACCTTGCAAATCCCGATCCAAACAAGGCAGTGAGATGGGGTCGTCAGAGCTTTAATGAGATGATGATTGGGTTCATGGATTACATTCCTTTGTGAGCAACAGATACCGAATTGGAAGTTGTCGCAATTCCGAATTCCGGTCGTGCCACACCGAAATTTCAGGCCACCACTAATAACCAGCCAGCAACCTCACCCCTTTGATGCAACATGATCGTCAAGAAATCAAAACGTTTCATCAACTTCCTGAAGACCACCGCGATTGGTGGGTTGCTATTCCTGTTACCGCTGATCGTGCTGGGCGCACTGATTGGTCAAGTCGTACCCATCGTGGTGTCGGTGGCATCGGCACTGAACGAGCACATCGGGGTGGAAACGCCAACTAAGGCTTCAGTGTTGATCGGGTTGTCAATCGCGATTGTGCTATTGCTGTGCTTCGCAGCAGGTGTCTTAGCTCGCTGGTCCTTCGGTAAAAAAATATCGACTGCCTTCGAAAAGAAACTAGCGCTGTTCTTTCCTCGTTATGCAATTCTGAAAGATCAAATGGCCGACTCGATCGGTGGCAGCGAAACGCGACCAAAAATGAAACCGGTTCTGGTCGTTTTCGATGAATGCCAACGAATTGCTTTTGAAACCGAACGTGATGAAAGACTCGGGCTTGTTACCGTTTACTTGCCCGGCTCACCCGATCCATGGTCCGGCAAAGCGGTGATGGTCAAACTCGACCAAGTAACCAGTCTCGGTGCCGATTTCGGACACGCCGCTGCCACCTGCGAACAGGTGGGCCGAGGTTCCATTGCTATGTCCAACCAGGTCGCAACACTCAACCAATCTGTCAGCGATCCACCGCCAGCAACTTGAGCAACCAGCGACTTGAACAACCAGGGGTTTGATCTGCCAGCCTCGAAAAGCGACAAACCACAAGCAACTTTCACAACATCGTGGATGCTGATAGTTGCCCCATGGCTGACCTCGACAACGAGCCAGTTCATGACCCATCGCCAATTTCCTGATTTGCTTGCATTGCCAAGACCATGGATTGCCCTCACGCTGGCAAGGTTCGTGTTTTGCAAAACGGGCAAACGCTCTACACTGTGCGATCTGCTCAATTTACTAATCGGCTCGCATCGGGAAGGATTCCAGGACCATGTTCCGCAACGTGTTTCAATCACTGCTCATCGTACTCGCCTTGATTTCGGTCTTTACATCCAAGGTTGCACAGGGACAGCAAATGGAAGCGGCGACCGTCCAATCGGCGACGGCGGTGCTGGCAGAAACGATGTCGACACCGGGTCACCGCATCCCGCAGGCGATGCTTTCAGATGCGTACGGTGTTGCCATCATCCCCGACGTGATCAAAGGTGGTTTTATTGTTGGAGCAAGGTTTGGTCGCGGACTTTTATTCATCCGTGAGGCCAATGGAATTTGGCACGCCCCTGTTTTCATCACACTGACCGGTGGCAATATCGGTTGGCAAGTAGGAGTTCAATCCTCGGACATCATTCTGGTGTTCAAGACCCCGAGAAGTGTGCAAGGGATCCTGCAGGGAAAAATGACAATTGGTGCCGATGCGGCGGCGGCGGCTGGCCCCGTTGGCCGCCAAACGGCAGTTGCGACCGATGGCCAATTAAGAGCCGAAATTTACACCTATTCACGAAGCCGCGGCCTGTTCGCGGGTGTTTCGATCGACGGATCGGTAGTACGAACAGATCCACTGGCGACCAGTGCCTACTATCACAGTGCTGGCCCGGGTATGCCGCTGGTCATTCCGCCGGCAGTATTGCAACTGACTCAAACGATTGCTCGCTACGCTGGTCAAAGCACAATGGGCGGACCGACAACAACCCCCATTGCATCGACACCTGTTGCACCAGTCGCGGGCAACCCTACAGTTCCCTTTGGAGCGCCCGCCGCCATTGGCACCGGCCAAGTCCTTCCTGCGATTCCCTCTACCACGGGAACCACCGTCACCGTGATCTCACAGAATCCACCCATCGTACGCCAACAAGTCGGCTCGGAAGCAGACGTACTCAGAACGCAACTGACAAAAATTGCTCCTGAGTTGTACGAAAAGCTGGATGATAATTGGAAAAATTACTTGGCGTTGCCATCCTCTGTTTTCCTAACCGGTGCACATCCCTCTGCGGCTGAGATCGCTGCCGTTGTTCAACGTTTCGAGGCGATCACCACAAATCCAGCCTACAAGGAACTCTCTACTTATCCGGCATTCCAATCGGTCTACGGAGTTCTACGGCACTACGAGCAAACGATGACCAACAGTTCAACATCACTCAACCTGCCACCCCCACCAACGCGATAAAAATCTCTTTTTCGCTTGTTAGCATGATGGTAGTCTGAGCGATCGGGCGGGGGTGGCGAAGTTTTCCCCGTCCCAACTAGAACAGAAGCGGCTGTAACGGACCAATGGCAAGCCTGACCCGCTGCGATCACGAATTCGGTTCATCACAGGACAACGATTCCAGTTCAACGGTCACCCGATCAATTTGCCTGTAAACTTGCAGGCACCTTATAGTCCTGGATGACTGGGATAGCCGGTGGTTTTCAGGAATTCCGTGCTGTCAACTTGCTTGCCGTCCACACTCAGCGTCGCCGCGCCTTCTTTTCCGGCACCACCACCGGCATACTTGAAATCAAATTCAAGGTTGTGCATTCCCGGTGCAAGTTTTTGATTTCCCTGCAGACTGTATCACTCCACGCCACCGTGGTTGTAATGAAACACTGGCTTGCCCATTCCCCACCCTGAGAACCGACTTGCCAGCGTCAGGATCACGCCTTCGGAACTTTCGTCTTCCAGTTCAATTTCCGCAGTCAACCGCAAGATTGGTTTTTAATATCCGGTGCGGAGTTTTCGGGAATCCGGATCATACCTTCAGCACAAATGAAGTTTTTACGTCCGGCATTCAAACGGGGCGGTGAATCTTGCGGTACCGCAAGCGACAACAACAGTTTGTGACGGACATCTGAATGCCAGACCAAGTTTTCACCAAACTGCAATTCACTGGCATCCCGCCAGTCCTGAAAAATCAGTAAGATGCGGGGCAACGCACGTGCTACACGGAAGTTCGAGCAAACGCACACCGGCAACGGAAAATGCGTTTTTTTTCGGCGACCGAGGACGAGCGACCGATGAGACGCACCGCCGCCACTTGCAATTTCAGCCAACATGTACACCCCCGCTGCCAATCCCATCAGCACATTATGGGCTGTTGCCCGTGAGTTATGGGCTCATTTCATCGCCGTCGTGCTGTATGTAGCCACGATCGAATACCTTGATATTCGTTACGGATTGGAACGTCTGGAATTCCCAGACACGATGGTAGCCATCCTCGGTACGGTCATCGGACTGCTGCTCGCCTTCCGCACCAACTCATGTTACTGCCGATGGTGGGAAGCAAGAACGCTGTGGGGTGCCATCGTCAATGATTCACGCACATGGACACGGCAACTCTGCGAATTTATCTCACCAACGAGTGACGATACGAAACTGGTGGTGAAACGCATGAGTTATCGTCAGATCGCTTGGTGTTACTCACTGAGCCGAAGTTTACGGACTGAAGAACCGATGCAGGATCTCAATGGTTTGCTCCCTGCCAGTGAAATACGGGAAGTGGCCGGCAAGCATGTCCCCAATATGTTGTTGTTCCGGCAGGGACGAGAACTACAGCAACTCAAACAACGGGGGCAGTTAGAAACCTTTGAATTCATCGAACTCGAAAAGACTCTGCTAAGACTGACAAATGCCATGGGAGGTTGTGAGCGTATCCGCAACACGACATTCCCGCGTTCCTACACACGCATGATTAATTTGCTGATCTACTTGTTTGTCATTTTTCTTCCGTTCGGCTTAGTCGAAGTTCCTTGGTTTGGCTTAGTCTCAACTTCCATCAGTTTTGCCTTCGCTTTCCTCATGGTTGACCGAGTTTCCATTTTCCTGCAAGACCCGTTCAGCAATCGGCCATCTGACACTCCCACACAAAGCATTTCCCGGACCATTGATATCAACATTCGTGAAATGCTGGGCGAAACGGAGTTGCCACAGAAATTCGTCGCCGTCAATGGAATCCTGAAGTAGCAACAGCTTGATTCCCGAATTCATGCGGGCCAATCCGACAGGCCATCCATCCCGATGGGCTCTGAACTCGCTGAGGTTTGACGCCCTCCGTCATGTTTTTTCCGATTCGGTGTTTCACCTTGAGGAATGCGAATCCCCTGACATGAAAACAGCAACGATGCCCTGTTTTTCCGATAAACGAACGCTTTCACTGGCGACTTGCGCGGTCCCGCAGTCGAGGTCAACCTTGCTGGTGAATCGCAATCCCTACAACCGAATGGGCCGCGTGAAAGTTCGGCCAACCGCCGCGATTCATTTTCTACCCTCTTGGCCTTCTGGACCGCACTACTGCTACAATCAACTGGTCAATGATGAACACCGGCGATTGACGCTGGCCAAACCTGCGACGACGATGACCGGAGGGATAAAAGTGCCGAGGACCAAGCGAACTGAAACCGCATTCAATGCACCAATTTCCCGTATTTCTCTTCTCCGTAACAGCCCGAGCACTCCAAGCGAGTACTTATTGACGGGATCGAAAACATGAAACACAACACCTTATTGGCATCACTGGCACTGTTCAGTGTCTTCCTCACCTTTTCACACAGCGCCACGGGACAATCCGCTCCTCAAGCCCCACCCATCGTCGACACTCCCGCAGAGACGAGAAACTCAACCATCGTAGTAGCGGATGAGCACAAGCCCTTTCTGGCAAGTGCCCAAATCTTTGTTGATGCATATACGAAACGCGATGCTGCCGCCATCGGGGCCATGTTCACAGCAGATGCTGAGTTTCTGGATGAATTCGGTCAGCGGACTCAAGGGCGGGAAGCAATCATCGCCCTGTTTGCGAATGTTTTCCAAACCTCACAGGAAGCAAGCATTCATGAGATTGCCATTGAACACCTCAGAAAGATTACTGATCGCGTGGTAATGGAAGAAGGCGTGGTTTTTACCTCCGAATCGTCAAACCATGTACGGACTCAAAGTCGTTATGTCGCGTTACATACACTGGAGAAGGATGGCAAGTGGCGAATCAACTCGCTCAAGAATCTGCCGAGTGCCAGCGTCAGCCGCCAAGAGCACCTCATGCAGTTGGCCTGGCTTGTCGGGAACTGGGTGAATGAAGACAGTGAGTCCGTGGTTCACACCACTTGCAATTGGTCCGAGGATGGAAACTACCTGTTGCGACGCTTTTCGGTCCGCACCCGCGATGGCAAGGAAATGAATGGTGTTCAACGAATTGGTTGGGATCCTGCAAGAAAGATCATTCGCTCATGGACGTTTGACTCCCACGGTGGATTTTTCAATGGACTGTGGACAAAACATGACAAGCAATGGTTGATAAACTCCGCTGGTATTACCGACAGTGGCGACACGATCACTGCCACAAGCATTTACACCATACACGACCCGGAAATGGTGACGTGGCAGTATCGCAGTCTGATTGTGGCGGGGAACGTTCGCGAAAACATGGAACCGATCACGATGGTGAAACGCCCTCCCGCACCGAACAGGTCGGCCAAGTAATCCAAAATTTCCTCACGCAGAAATTCACTTTTTTGAGACAAGAACAGATGAACAAGACAGCATCCTGCTTTCTGCTGATTGGAACACTGATATTGATTCCAATCGCCGAAATTGAAGCACGTGGACGAGGCGGTGGCGGCGGTGGGGGTAGGTCCAAGAGTGGCTCAAGTATCAGTCGCCCCAGCCCAAATATCAGTCGACCCAGCCCGAGTTTCAGCCGGCCCTCAAGACCCAGCACGGGAATGCCATCGGTCTCGCGTCCGACGATGCCCTCAACACGGCCATCATTCCCTTCGACCCGCCCATCAGTGCCATCCACCCGGCCATCGTTTCCGTCAAACCGACCTTCAGTGCCATCCACCCGGCCATCGTTTCCATCGAACCGACCTTCCGTGCCATCCACCCGGCCATCGTTTCCGTCGACCCGAC
>JAPKCI010000499.1 GCA_028823035.1 Rubripirellula sp. | reverse complement strand
CCGTGCGTACGCAGCCCTGGTTTCGCGGGATCGTATTTCGCCTCCGTGTTGATGAATTCGTTGAGACGCGTAATGTGCTCCTGCGGCGTCACCCGCCAAATGCGCGCGGGTGTAGAGGTGGGAGAAAGCCGGATGCCTTTCGGTAACGGGCCAAAGAGCAGGTCGTGGTCTACGAAGTTGGCCTTGCTGGGATCCAAGTGAGCGCGGAACCCTCCCTTGTCCTTCATCGCCTGCTGTAACTCGCTGACGATCCAGTCAGAGAACCGAAGTCGATCAATGATGTCCGGTTGCGACTTCTTTTTCGGGGGCATCTCCTGCAGCGCGACTTGAGACCAAACCGACTTCCAAACCCCAGCGTTGATCTCATTCAACGGTCCGAGTTTGAGCAGGTTGAGGTCGCCCTTGGTGGTTTCATCGTCGTGGCAGTCAAAGCAGTGCTTCTCGAGAAAAGAACTTGAGAAACTTTTGAAGTCACCCTTTGGCTTTTCGCCGGGAACGTAGGAATCCTCGGCCTGCACTGCCGCGAAAGGCAGGGCAAAGACCGCTACCCCGAGGGTGAGAGTCAGCCTGTTCACACTAGGATTTCCTTTAGAGGTCCTGTGCCGGAGTCAAACTCGGCGGCCATATTCTCCGACATGTTGAAGCGGTCGCACTCCACGCCGGAAGCACGGAGTATGGATGTGTAAAGGGCATTGATCGGACGCGTGCCGTCTAGTTGCGTGAAGCAACCGGTCTTGAATGCGCCGTCGAAGTTACCCAGCAGCATGACCGGCCAGTTGGCGCCGTTGGTGTGCTGCTTGTCTGCGTTGTTGCTGGTGTAGACGATCAGGGAGTGGTCCATCATCGTACCGCTGCCCTCGGGCACGCTTTCCAGCGCCTCGATGATCCTCACCAGCATCCGGCAATTGTACTGGCGAATCTTGATCCAGATCGGATTGTCGGGCTGCTTCATGTGCCCGAGTATATGTCCTATTTTTTCGATGCCCAGTCCCTTCCAGGCACCGTAGATCTCACCGCGGCCCGAGCCGATGGTCAGCGTGTTGGTAATGCCCGACGTGAGGGCCGAGATACCGAGGTCCAGAATACGATCATGCCAGTCGGTTTCAAATTCGGGATTTGAGTAGCCTTCGTCCAGTTCGGGGGCGAACTTGCGCAAATGCCCGGATACGCTGCGGAGGCGTTCACGCAGGCCGTTGATGTCGTTGAATCCCTGCACGAACTGACCATAGCGTTGCTTATTTATACCGCGCAGGGTTCCGCCATTGGCCGCAGCAAGTTGTTCGATACGATCCAACATACTGGACTGGGCCTCGTGTTCCTTGCGGATTTCGCCCTCGGATATACCGCCATAAAGCATCTGGTACAGGTGGTTCGGATTGGAGTGCATGAAGATGGGCTGTCCCGCACCGCTGGCAGAGAGCTTCGCAATCGTGGGCTTGACCGTCATGCTCTCCATGGAGTCCATGCCGATGCAGAGATGAGGCAGCAGCGTCTGCGGCAGGGCCTTGCTCAGTTCATAATCGATCGTCGATGCTCTCGGCGGCGTACCGTCACTACCGCGATAGCCGCCCAGCGCGCCGAAGAAGGCGCTGTGATTCGGATTGGAGTGCATGCCGTGCAGACCGTTAATTATGTGCAGACGCTCCTTGTACGGCTCCAAAGCCTCTATGGGTTCGGGCAATTTCGCCTTAGCAAGGGAACCACTGTTTTTCATGCCCGCGGGAATAGCCGTCGCCGGATCGAACCCTTGGTTCTGCATGAAGAAAATGACGCGCTTGGGAGAACCTGCAACAGCTGGCGCCGACCGGACAAAGTCGGGAATCAATGAATTGCCAAGCGTGGCGCCGACACCGGACACCATGCCCTGAAGCATTCTTCTACGATTCATTTCCATAAGATTCCTACCATAGCTCGAAACCGCGAAATCAGTCTAGTAGAAACTGCATGCAGGACGAGTGTTTTCCCAGCAACATTTTCAGCTCAAGAAAAGAGCGCGAAGTGTTGCCATGACCGAGCAAATAGGTGAGAGCAGAAACGATGAATGTTTTTGTACGTGTCCTATTTGTCTGCATCTTTCTATCCTCGTCGACTTGCCTTTATGCAGAA
>JAPKCI010000224.1 GCA_028823035.1 Rubripirellula sp. | reverse complement strand
CAGCCTCCAGAACACAGCCGCATTACCAACCCCGATTCTCTCACTCAACTTGGTGTAAAGACCGGGGGGTAGTCAGTTGGAATGATCTCGCCATTGAGCAGGTCGGCACGCCGGCGATCTGGGGTCAATGGCAAACAGCCCGCATCGGAATGCGGGCTGTTAGGTGGCGGGAAAATGGAGTTGCACATCACTCGGCGGATCATTCGTAGTTTCCGGTAGCTGGCGTGTACCATCCCGTCTGCCAGTTGTTGCTTTCGTCGGATTCGAATACCACTTGAGTGGAATCGACTTGATAAATGATCTCGTAGGCATTCGACGCACTGAATTCCGACTGGTCCGTCTGGAAGTTTCCGTAATAGATCACGATGTCCTTTTCCTCGCCTGGGGCAAGAGAAGGTACGGTTACTTCCCATGAATTCACCTGGTTTGCAGACAAGTGAGGAAGGGTCAGTGAGAGTTTGGCGTTGGCTGCGTTCTTGTCGTACGTTGTCATTCCGTTGTTACGCACGGTGACAAAGGAAGTCGTGATTCCCTTGCTTGAATCATGGGGTTCCCGATTGACCACAAGTGTGTCGACGATTTCGAGATCGATATCGCCGTTGAAGCCATAGGGAACTTCTTCGATGACACCGTGTTTGAAAGGGTCGTCGTCGTCGCTCTTACCGTCATCCTCATCATCACCCGGGTTTCTGGGATCAATGTCGACGGGGCGGAGACGAGGTTCGTCTTCGCGGGAATCCGACCAGTCGATGTCACACGCGACGGACCCCAGCAAGTCTGTTGAGAGGGTCCCCAAATCAAAATGCCAGGTATTGCCCTGGACACTGGATCGGTCATTGATGTCAACATCTTCCAGCAGGATGATTTCTGTCCATATATTTTGCGTACGCCATGACCGGGCCTCGACCAGGATATCTCGCATTTCGTATGGAAACAGAAGTGGCAAACCTGTTGCGATGCTGTATGCGCCTTGATCATTCGTCTGATGTACGCCGTTGGGTGTTCCCCATGGGAATGACCACGGATTCTCGATGTAAATCGGGTTGGGACCAAGTCCGATGGCGACGTTGCTTACCCAGCGACAGCGAACTCGCATTTCCAGGTTCCTGAATGGGCACTGCTGCGCGTCGGTAATCTGACCGTTGACTTGCCAGTAGGTCTGTGCGTTTGCATGGGGCGTGATGATCGATACCATGGCAAAGGACAGGGTCAAGCAGGCAGTGAGGTGAAGCCACCGCACGGGCGGTTTTCGGGGATCAGCTTGTTGGAAAGACATGGGGTGACTCCTCGTATTGAAAAAGATAGTGGGTACATCTGATTCAACGAGAGTTTGCGGTGACCCCTCACAAAAAAGGTTCCATTTGTTGTTTTTGCAGTGTTTTTCCAGTGTTTACCCAGTGTTTTTCCCGTTGGTATTTGGGATCCGGGACCTGAATCTGATGTTTTGCGGGACTTGGATATCGTGTGGACCGCTCCCGCCAGCAGCGGATGATCCGGTAAAATTCCTGTGTTCAGGAACGTGATTCCGGATGGTGATTCGAGATGTTTACCTTGGTTGAGAAGTGGATGAAGCATGCCCGACGATGGATCGCTCAAAAGTCTTGTTGAACAGGCGGTCGTTGGAGACAGTGATGCTCTCACGGCAGTTCTATTCCTCAACCGCGACCGTCTGGAACGTCTGATGTCCTTTCAGATTCCGGTATCACTGAGACGTCGGTTGGATGCAGAGGACCTTGTTCAGGAAGCGTGTTTCCGGGCGTCTCGCCACATCCGGGGATTCAATCCGGATGATTACGAACTGTTCTTTGCTTGGCTTGCGACGATCGCGCAGAACGTGCTGAAGGATGCCATGCGGCGTCATTTGGGGCCGGGGGGAAGTGGCGGTGGTAAAGTTCAGCATGGAGCGGGCGATTCGTCGGCGATGTTACTCTCTGAGATCGTGGGTGACCGGCAGGGCAGCCCCAGTTCGCAAGTGGCAGCTGAAGAACGGATTGATCGTGTTCGAGCTGAGATCGGCATTTTGCCAGAAAAATATCGTGAAGTACTCTCGCTGATTTACGTAAAGAATATGAGTGCAGTTGCGGTGTCCGAGCAACTGGGGCTTACCGAGAGTGCCGTCTACATGCGGGTTGCTCGTGGCAAAGACATGCTCCGCGAGCGGCTCGGTTCTCAATCAAATTTCTTTTCATGAAATGAAGTTGCCTTCATGGGAAACAACCAGTCTTCGAAACAGGCGAGAGCGAGAGAGATCGTTCTTGCAGGATTTTTAACCGGGAAACACCGGGAATCCGGATTTCGTGAATCTGTCGTTGAAGCGCATCAGGACTTGATGCCTGAGATCGAACAGGAAATTCTGAAGTTGGAAAAAGTGAATGCCGCCGTTCACGGGGGTTCATTGAGTGATGAATTCAGACAGGAACGAGGTGGGCAACAGGATGCCATGGCTGAGAGTGGTACCGGAACTGTGGATCTGAACCAATTTGGCTTGTCGTCTGCCAGTCCACCGGTAACGGTTCCCAACTATCAGTTGCTAAGGTGTGTTGGTCGCGGAGGATTTGGAGAGGTTTGGCTGTCACGCAACGTGGTCACGGAAGATTACCACGCAGTCAAGATTCTCGCCGAACACTGCTCGCTGGAAATTGAAGGAGTGCGGCGCTATACCGAACAGGTGAAAACACTTGCCGGCTTGGTGCCGATCAAAGAGGTTGGTAAAACGGATGCAGGATACTACTATGTCATGCCTCTGGCAGATGATGTCAAAGGTGCGACTGCGATCAGGGCGATTGATCGCTACGAGCCCAAGACGCTGGCGTGGTGTTATAAGAATCAGCCACCGCTGACGATCGATGAAGTTGTGCAACTTGGTACGTGCCTAGTGGGTATCCTCGAGGATCTGCATGAGACGGGGCTCACTCATTGCGACGTCAAACCAGCAAATATTATCGCCGTTGATGGGGCATGGATGCTCAGTGACATTGGGTTGATGACGCGAACGGATCATTTTCCTACGGAGCGGGGGACCCTCGAGTTTCTGCCCCCAGAAAGGCGTTGCGACCATTCAGCGGATCTTTACGCACTCGCCAAGACGCTTTTTCTGCTTGCATCGGGAGCCAGCATTTATCGCTTCGAGGAGTTCATTCAGGGCGATTTGAAATTGCAGGTTGAGTCAGTCAAGTCAGACAGACTTCGGGACATTCTTGGAAGAGCATGTGACCCTGATGCGGATGCCCGCTACCTCGCAGCACGGGACATGCGAAATGACTTGAATGCCTTGTCAGGTTTGAATCTTCCGGCGTCGGTGAAGCCAGTGCCTGGTCCGCTGCTGGAATCAGGCAACCGTCCCAGCGTCAAACGGTGGATCGTTCTGTTGCTGTTCCTGCTGATTGTTGGCATTCCTGTTGTGATTGGGATTTATGGATTTCCGTTTGGAGCATCGAATACCAATGCACCACCGGAAGTGAGTCATGATCCGGGGGAAGAGGTTTCCCAGGTGCCCGAAGTATCTGTCGGAGGATTGGAAAAAGTCGATCTTGAGATTTTGAACGCCAGAGTTGCGAACCTTGATAATCATGATTCAAGCAAGGGTCGGACGATGTCGTATGTCACCATTCGCAACCAGGGAACGCTGCCTTACGATCCTCAGGAAAATGAGGCTCAGATCGTGTTGATGCTGCCTCATTTGTCGCAAGCTCGAACGAGTTCCTGGGGGCGTTCCATTCCCGCTCTTGCTCCAGCCGAGGAAAAAGAGATTCTGATTTACAACGGAAACTTCCAGACGGATCAGGCGAACAACAAACCATCGAACCGTTACGAAGTTGTCTATCAAATCGAATTTACTGGAACGGACCGCGATTCTGACGAATCCAACAACCGGCGTACGGGATGGTACACCCCGGCGACCGCAACCTACGACGAGTCAGAAACGACCGTGGGGCGGAAATCTCAGGGCTGAAGGCCAGACTGGAAATTGGGGTCAATGAAACGAATCATCGACGCAACGGGTTCAATTCTCGAGTTTCCATTTGCTGGAGATTTGTGCCCATGAGGTTTCGACGCGGTCGTCGAGACGCTGCAAGTGTGGGGCGCGTTGGATGACTTGTTCGAACAAGCTGACGATTGCCTCTGCCACTTGCCATAACGCATGGCGAAAACCAGCGGGTCGAGCAAGGCCAACCATCTCTTCGTAGTTCTGGCCACCAGCCTGACCTTGCAGTTCTTGCTTCGTCGAGCAGGCTGGAACGTGAACGCCAAGCGACGAGTCAGTTGTCGAACCCGTGTCGATCGCCCAGATGCCAATCACATCAACGATTGCTGGGCGATGGATTTCATGTCGGATGAACTCTTCGACGGTCGCCAAATTCGTCTGCTGACGATAGTCGATCACTTTACTCGCGAGAGTCTTGCGATCGAGGTCGGGCAGCGGATGCGTGGCAAGAACGTTGTTTCGGCTCTGGAACGATTGGCGTGCAATCGCACGCTGCCGAAATCGATCTGCGTTGACAACGGCCCCGAGTTTACGTCAAAAGTTTTGGATCAGTGGGCGTATGCCAATGGCGTAACGCTTGACTTAAGCAGGCCAGTAAAACCAACGGATAACGCATACATCGAATCCTTCAACGGAAGCGTTCGGGCTGAATGCCTCAACGAAAATTGGTTCTTGTCGCTTGACGACGCAACGGAAAAGATTGAAGCTTGGCGAGTTGACTACAACGAACACCGACGCCATAGCGTTTTGGGCAGCCCGGCCAGATGAAGCCCTGATTTTATCGCAACGATTGGTGCAGATTCGGGGAGCAGGTCACAGGTCACCGTGGCGGCACCAGAGGGCTTCCAAATGAGAGAAAGTCCGGTGTGTTGGGGCTTTCTGGCGCGCACGCGCGAGCAAGATAGTCTCGCAACAGGCTGCCATTGGCTTGACACGAGGGATGTGCAGTCATCTTCTGTGGCGTAGGCTGATTGTTCGCGATGTAGGAGGTGAAACAATGGCTGGCAGGATGCTTAACCCTATTTTTAGTAGAGCGAACAAATGAAGGTCATGAAAAGAATCCATCTTCTCTTCACAGTCAGCCTATGCATCTTCGGACTTGGCTCGTCGTTGCCAGCGCAGGCACCTGCCAAGCCGGTCAAAGCCACACCTACCGAGCGCGTAGCTCTCTGGTCCGGCAAAGCGCCCGTTGGGGAAGGCAAGTTTGAGGACTGCGACTTAGAACTCGAGGTGTTTCTTCCGCCTGCCGATAAGGCCAACGGTGTCGCCATCGTGCTTTGTCCCGGTGGTGGTTACATCCGCCACGTCACTGATCGCGAGGGCTATCCCATCGCACAATGGCTCAGCGAGCATGGTATTGCCACAATTATCCTGGAGTATCGCCTGCCGGAGTTGCGTCATCAGGTGCCGTTACTCGACGCCCAACGTGCCATCCGCCTCACCCGCGCCAACGCCGCTGCGTGGAAGATAGACCCGAAATGTATCGGCATTCTCGGCTTCTCTGCTGGTGGTCACGTTGCTTCGACTGCCGCCACGCATTTCGATAACGGCGACGCCGATTCGCCCGATCCCATCGAGCGGCTAAGCTGTCGGCCCGATTTTTCTTGGCTCGTCTATCCCGTCGTCACGATGGGCAAGTTCACGAATAAAGGTTCTAGAGACGAACTTCTGGGTTCAGACCCGAATCCCGAACTCGTACAGCTGTATTCCAATGAGACGCAGGTTACGAGCAACACCCCGCCCACGTTTCTCGCACATGCCATTGATGACAAGCCTGTGCCGCCTGAGAATAGCCGCCAGTTTGTTGCGGCCATGAATGCCCAGCGGGTTTCGGTCGAACTGCTCGAACTCCCGTCAGGCGGTCATGGTCTCAATGGCTGCAAGGGGCCGCTCTGGGAGCAATGGAAAGCCGCCGCGCTAAAGTGGCTCGCAGCTCAACAACTCGTTGCAGCAACGGATCAGACTCGCGCGATGATTGCCCGTGGGAAATCCTTGGAGCTGAAGACGAAATCTGTTCCGCCGCCGGGAAACCCACTGGAGCATCACGCGTCCGGTTTCGCGAAGGTTCTTTGTTCAGCCGTATTCGTCACTGGCTTGGACCCGGAGTTCGCGGCCGAGAATATTGGCTACTTTACGGCCCCCTACGAAGAGCGGGCCAAAATGAAATGGCGTGTCGATCGAGAAAACAAGGCCGTTCACGTCACGCTGCCCAATGGTGTCACTCGCACCGCAAAATTCATTGGTGCCCTTGGTTGCCTGACATTGCCTCGTGGTGAGAAATCGCCTTTCTTTGAGCCGCCGAGCATCAATTCAAGTTTGCCGGACGCCGAGACAACAAAGTGGCCGATGGGCGACGTGTTGCCCGCCGGAGGACTTCCCGCAAATATTGATGCAACTGCTGTGTCAGAAGCAGTCGACGCTGCCTTTGAGTACGAGGACGCTTTGACCGCGGCCTATGTCGTCACCTGGAAAGGACGAATTGTCGGCGAGCGGTATCGGGATGGAATCACGATGCACACGCCTTTGGAAAGTTGGTCCATGGGCAAAAGTCTGACCGCCACGTTGTTGGGAACTCTGATCAAAGATGGTGTGTATTCGCTGGATCAACCCGCGCCGATTCCTGAATGGCAAAACAAGAATGACCCGCGCGGCAAAATTCGCATTGCTGATATTCTGCACATGTCGAGCGGGCTGAAATTTCGTGCTCCACATGATCCGGATTTTGATCCAGCTGATGGCTATCCCGATCATCGCTACGTTTACACCGGCACCGTCAATTCGTTCGAGTGGGCTGTAAAGCGACCTCTGCAATGGGCTCCGAACACAGTGGGCCGTTACCGCAATTCGGATCCGGTTACGGCGAACTACTTGATCCGTCTGGCGGTCGAAAAACGGGGCGGCGACTATCACAGCTTTCCGCAGCGCGCGCTGTTCGACAAACTGGGTATGCGTGACATGGTTCTGGAAGTCGATCCGTACGGAAACTTTTTGTTGCAGGGTTACGAGTTCGGATCAGCTCGTGACTGGTCACGACTCGGAAATCTTTATCTGCAGAACGGTGTCTGGAATGGGGAGCGAGTACTGCCAGAGGGATTTGTCGATTTCGTCAGCACGCTCGCCCCGGCCTGGGTGGCGGACGGTAGGCCGATCTACGGTGGCTTTTTCTGGATCAACGGAAATGAACGGTTTCCGATTCCCAAAGACGCCTATTACATGGCGGGGGCTGGCGGCCAGTACACGATCATCATTCCGTCGCACGATCTGGTCGTGGTAAGAATGGGACACTACAAAGGATCTGATATCGGTTTTAAGGCACTTGGCAAGTCGTTGAGGTTGTTATTGAAGACAATACCTGAGCACCGAGCGAAGTGAAAAAGTAGGGTGTTGCGTTGCGTGCTCGTTCGTTTGCGACCTTATTCCTTTGCGTGCTCTTGCTGAAGCGGGTGTCTACTTTGTGTCTCGATCCTGAAAATTAACTCTACCATGTTGAGTTGCGATCGCTCGAATCGGTCAAGTTGCGTGAGGAACTCATCGCTGCGTACGCCCGGGTCGGTTCGGATCTGACTGGTGGCCTGTTCATGAGCGAACGTGACGGTGCTCGGTTTGATCCCTGGAACAATGTTGTTTTGAGACCACAACTTGGCTAGCGGAAAAGGGCCATTTAAACTCAGTTTGCAATCGCGACCGGCGGTTTACATGCACGACACGTTCGCGTGCGATTGCGTGGATCGCCAACAGCTACGGGAATTAGGTGTTGGCCATCCAGAACCTCGTGAATGAGTGACCCAGGTTTGAAGTGGGTCACGTTATTGCGTGGCCATCGTATCTTCTCACGGTGCTGCCCCCTCGGGTTAGGAGGGTCAAGCGGGTGGGATGTCTCGAAATGTGACGACCAATCTCACTTCATTGGCGTGTAGGGACCACAAATGAGTTTGTGAGCCGGGTTTTACGTTCGGCCGCTAACGGCATGGAAAATGCATATTGCCAGATTCCTGAAAAATGTATGAGTTTTGCATCCGATTCTACTTAGCCGAGGATTGTTCAATTATGAGACAGTTTTGTTGCAATGCGACAGCCTTGATGGTGATGGTATTTGCAGGCAGTATGGCGTACGGGGAGGGAGAACGAAACGATCCCGGGCGGGCAGACCGCACCTCAGAGAAAGATGTCGACCCGGAGTCGCGGATCTGGCAAGAGGAGTCGGGTGACTTTATCCATGACCGCCAGTACATCATCTGGGGAGCGGAGGCAGATGATTTTTTTTGGAAGCGAATACTCAGGATCTGGGCAGAGGAGTCGGGTGACTTTATCTGGGCAGAGGAGGATGGTGATTTCTGATCGAAAACCGTTCAACCAGATCGCGGTAGTGACGACCTCGTGACGGCAATGGAAGTCGTTACGAATGAAGCGCCCTTGGTCTTCTCTTCTAAGCACCTGATTCGAGCATCGAAAGTTAGATCATCTCGATTGGTCACTCGTGCTTGTTTCAGGTGCTTGGCGGATGCAGAACAATGCTGCTGGTGTGCTCGACTTAGGGAATGAGACGCAAGCAACGATGGCGTTGTATGGCATCGGTTGATGATTTCGGTCGCCAGTGCCTGGACCGCTGCTGGAATCAGGCAACCGTCCCAGCGTCAAACGGTGGATCGTTCTGTTGCTGTTCCTGCTGATTGTTGGCATTCCTGTTGTGATTGGGATTTATGGATTTCCGTTTGGAGCATCGAATACCAATGCACCACCGGAAGTGAGTCATGATCCGGGGGAAGAGGTTTCCCAGGTGCCCGAAGTATCTGTCGGAGGATTGGAAAAAGTCGATCTTGAGATTTTGAACGCCAGAGTTGCGAACCTTGATAATCATGATTCAAGCAAGGGTCGGACGATGTCGTATGTCACCATTCGCAACCAGGGAACGCTGCCTTACGATCCTCAGGAAAATGAGGCTCAGATCGTGTTGATGCTGCCTCATTTGTCGCAAGCTCGAACGAGTTCCTGGGGGCGTTCCATTCCCGCTCTTGCTCCAGCCGAGGAAAAAGAGATTCTGATTTACAACGGAAACTTCCAGACGGATCAGGCGAACAACAAACCATCGAACCGTTACGAAGTTGTCTATCAAATCGAATTTACTGGAACGGACCGCGATTCTGACGAATCCAACAACCGGCGTACGGGATGGTACACCCCGGCGACCGCAACCTACGACGAGTCAGAAACGACCGTGGGGCGGAAATCTCAGGGCTGAAGGCCCAGACTGAAAATTGGGGTCAATGAAACGAAACACCGACGCAACGGGTCAATTCTCGAGTTTCCATTTGCTGGAGATTTGTGCCCGCATGGCCCCTGAACTCGCCTCTGTGTCACCACCACCGAGTCCAGTTGTCGTGGATTTGAATGCGAGTTTGAAGTCCATTTCGGTAACCCGGCTGTAGTGCTTCTTTGTCGTCTTGTCGTCGTGACCAAGCCACGCGTCGGTTGCTGCTGTGCCAAATGCCGCCCACGGTGACGCCGCTGAAAGATTTTCAAGATGACATGACGGTGTTCTCGGGCCTCGATTATCGGGCGTCAATAATTTTTGGGATGGCCTGAATTTTTTTGGGGCGCCACTCAAAACCTATTCTCTCGATCAGATCATTGTGGATCAAATTGGGCAGAAATCACGCTTTCCATCGCTCGAACTGTCAACAGGAAGAGAAGCAGTCGAAGACCATATTGCGATGAGATTTACGCGGCAAGGCGTAGGACTTATGCCACTGGACGCGTGCTTAACCATTCCGAAAAGCATGAGATCGAATCGATTGTGAAAGCGAATCACCTTAAAGGCAATGGTTTCAATGATCTGGTTCTAGACCTGATCGCAACTCAAACCTTTCAAACAAAATAACTAACCCGCTTAACGACAAAGGGCACATTGCGACAACGTTTGGGAGCTGATTTAATCGATCTATAAAGACAAAATACGTCAGATCGAATATACTACCGTTCGGATGATTGATGGATCGTCAAACTGCGAGGGGGTAGATGCCGCAGGTATGACGCGTACAAACAGATGTTCATTGCCGAGAGGTGTTATGCAATGCGTTGCGGAATTCAATGGACCATGATTCTGCTTGCCGCAGGCTCGGCCTGGGCGGGCGATCCGTCTGTGGAACGTCAGCGGCTCGATTTCTTCGAAACAAAGATTCGTC
>JAPKCI010000498.1 GCA_028823035.1 Rubripirellula sp. | reverse complement strand
ACGATCTGACTACCCACCGAAGCATTCATCAGGCTGAGTGCACCACTACGACGTTTCCCTACTTTATTCACTGAATAGAACACCGGGCTTGGCACGTCTTTCAAGATCGCCGCTGTGGCGGAAGTCAATCCATGCCCCGAACCTTCCGGAGGGATAACGACGGGAAATTGCCCAGCGCTGATTCCTCGGGCGGCGTTGCTTTCCTTCCAGGGTATCAGTGGCGCCAAGGCCGTTTTGAAGTAGCCCCCTTTATCAAAGGACTTGGGACCTCCCAGCAGAACAAGGTTGCCGCCATCCTCAACGTATTTTTTTATCGCGATGAAGGACGCAGGGTTGATAAAGTCTGAGGGGAACGATCCGAGGACAATGCAGGTATACAGTTTCAGGACCTCTACATCCGCGGGAAACCCACGCGAGAACACCTGGTCACCATTCTGCCGCGCTCCATCAATCAGAAACACCTCTGCGTTTTTTCGGTAAACCGCGGTCAGCTTGATCGTTTCATCATCGCTGAATTCCCGCTTGAGCATCGAGAAATTCACGTCCAGCATGTTGCCATACAAGAGAACATTGATGCTCTTCTCGCGGACGTCCACGGCAAAATCACGCGTGTTGTTCAACGCGGTCATTTCGCCATCCACGTCCTTGACCGACAACCGATAGTGGTAAACCCCCTCGGCCTGTTCGGCAGGAATCTCGAACTCCACCCGCCCATTGCTTTTTCTGGGGTCGACCGTCACGGTTTGCAATTGCTGGTACCGGCCAGCGACTTCTTTCTCAATCCAGACATCCACTTCCGCGGTTTTCTTCGCGAATTCGTCCGACGTACTGTGTACAACAATGTCTGCAGAAACCTTGAACGGCGTGTCCAGTTCCACCTCTTCCGGGATGTCCGTATTACTGATTTCCAGATCATCCCAAGTCGCGGGCTCCGTTCCGATGCCGACGATATAGATGGGCACCCCGGGAAGACGCTCGCTGCGAATCACTTCGTCACCCCCATCGGTGATCAAAACAACCGCCTTGCAATCAGACAGGTCGGGCTTTTCCGAGAGAGAAACCACGGTCCTGCCCAAATCGGTATTGCGTGTGCCCGTGGCCGGATCATCTTTTGCTGCGAGGATGTCGACATCGAACTGGAGGTTCTCTACGCTGGCGATGCCTTTGAGTTCGCCTTGAATGGTCTGGCCAATCTTCAGGGCACGTCCGGTGCGGGAATTCGACCCGTCGTCTTCCACATCCATCGAGGTGGAGATGTCGCTAACCACAGCAACTTTCTGAGAATCATCCGACGGTTTCACATTCCGCCAGGCTGGATCCATCAACGCCACAACGACGAGAATGGTAAAGAGTACTTTCGGGGCCAGCAACTGCATGGTCCTCGATACCGCGTAACGCGACCGATACCGGTACCACAGCAGACACAACCAACCCATCAACGCCAGGATGATGAAGCTGTTTGCCAGCGTACCAAGGTGCGGTTTCCAAATAAGCATGCCTATCATCAAGCGATCTCCTCAGCGGATTCTGTAGACGTCACCCAAGGCTGCTTTTGAGAAGCGCCCTTGGTGTTGTCCTTCCATTTTTTTGCTGGCGATCCCAGCAATCCCTCGGCCATCAAAAACGCCAGGGCCAACAACAGAAACGGTACATACAAACCGGTGCCCGCCAGCGATTGTTCCAACTCGTCTCGGAAGTCATCTTCGTCGGAGAGAATACTAACTCCGTGGGGGATGCCTTCTAACGCACCGATTTCCGAGCCTTCGATAAAGGCACTGTGCCCCTCCAACTCAGACGGCAGAACTGTCAGACAGGTCTCACGCTGCCCCAAGGTGGCGATGTAAGCGCCGCCACGTACTAAGATCGGAGACTGGTCTTTTAAGCCAGACCAGTCGACTTGGTCACCTAGCAGTGTCGTGATCGACATCTCCGTTCCTTCACCGGGCAGCAAACGTGCCGACTGGCCTGCGACAATCGACAGAGTTTCATTGGCCAGACTAGACACCGCGCCCAAAGCCATCGGCTGAGCCAGCACTAGAAAGGTCTTTTGTCTCGGCAACGTACTCCAGGTACCCGTTCGACCGAAGGCCATGCCACTGACAACAATC
>JAPKCI010000223.1 GCA_028823035.1 Rubripirellula sp. | reverse complement strand
TCTACCCTTCTACCCTTCTACCCTTCTACCCTTCTGCCCCTTCCACCCCCTACCCGCGAGTCGGTGACGCTCCAGGTCACCACCCCATTGAACTGAGACATTTGATGTCGTCGAAGCTGATCGACTCTACCTTTCTGTTCCGTTTTGAAGTCACCCTCCGTGAGGCAGACTGCAAGTGGACCCACCGAGGTTTAAAATTACCAACAGAGTGTCGTTTACCGTCATTTGGAGCTTTGGACGATCGCCCGGTGTTCGCCGACGTTCGAATGGCGTGGTGCGCCGAAGGCCTTGGATTGCATGTACTCGTCAATGGCAAAGGACAGCTTCCCTGGTGTCGTGAATCACGACTTGATGACAGCGATGGATTTCACTTGTGGATTGATACCCGTTGCAGCCCGGGCATTCATCGAGCAACGCAGTTCTGCCACCGCTTTTTGTGGATGCCAGCTGGAGGTGGCAGCAAGCGGGAAAAACCGGTGGTATCGCTGATTCCGATCAACCGAGCCAGGAACCACCCCAAGTCTTTCCAGCCAGACTTGCTGAAGATTGCAGCTTTCCCTCGGCACGACGGATACGAGCTGTCTGGGTTTCTGCCAACCGCGGCGATGACTGGCTTTGACCCGGCAGAACAGCCCCAGATCGGCATGTATTACGCTGTCATCGACCGGGAACTGGGTTGGCAGACCTTTTCTCTGGGCCCCGAATACCCGGTCATGGACGATCCAAGCCTGTGGGGTGAAGCCGTGTTAGCCCGAGAATGACGGAAAACAACGAAACTTTTCTATGGTTTCTTTACAAATAACGACTAGATAGCTCGCTTAGGCGGTTACGCCTTGCCCACTGATTTATAGACTTTCGGTAACTTTACGAACCCGAAAGATCGATACAACCCGTAAAGTCTCGCCCAATTCCGCTGTTGAGGGCGTCTGGTAACGCCTCGGATTCTACAAATGGCCTCCCCTACGACTTCAAAAGACGTTCAGTCTGTTTCCGGCATCACGGTTCGACTTGCAGGCGATTCGGGGGACGGCATGCAGTTGCTGGGCACCCAGTTGACCAATACAAGTGCGCTGGCAGGGAATGACGTTGCAACCTTTCCCGATTTCCCAGCTGAGATCCGCGCTCCGCGGGGAACACGTGCTGGCGTTTCCGGCTTTCAGGTCCAATTCGCGAGTGAAGAGATTTTCACACCGGGGGATACTCTGGATGCGTTGGTGGTCATGAACCCGGCGGCCATGGTCACCAATCTTGACGACCTACGGCATGGCGGCATTCTGATCGCCAACGAGGATGGATTCAACGAAAGGGAATTCAAGCTCGCAAAGGTCGAATCGAATCCTCTCGATGCGAATGTCCTTGAGGAGACTTACCGGATTATCAAAGTCCCGATGACCAAACTGACCCGCGAGGCGGTCTCAGAGTTCGGGCTGGGAACCAAGATTGCTGATCGCTGCAAAAACTTTTTCGCGATGGGTATGGTTTACTGGTTGTTCGGCCGTTCGCTCGAACCTACCTTGCGATTCATCAGCGCCAAGTTCAGTAAAAAACCCGAAATCGCAGCCGCAAACGAGGCAGCGTTGCGAGCCGGTTGGGCGTTCGGAGAGACGACCGAAGCGTTCGGCGAAAGTTATCAGGTCGAGGCTGCTAAATTATCACCCGGTATCTTTCGCAACATCATGGGTAACCAGGCCTTGGCGTGGGGCTTGATCGCTGCTTCCAAACTCAGTGGCAAAGACCTGTTCTATGGGACCTACCCCATCACGCCTGCCAGTGACATCCTGCACGAACTGACCAAATACAAAAACTTCGGCGTCAGAACGTTTCAAGCCGAGGACGAGATCGCTGCTGTATGCTCCGCAATCGGGGCTGCATTTGGTGGCTCGATGGGAGTCACAGCCAGTAGTGGCCCCGGAATCGCGTTGAAAGCAGAGGGAATGGGACTGGGGATGATCATGGAACTGCCCATGATCATCATCAATGTACAACGCGGCGGGCCAAGCACAGGTTTGCCCACCAAGACCGAGCAGAGCGACCTGCTGCAATGCATGTATGGCCGTAACGGTGAATCACCACTGCCCATTTTATCACCCATGTCTCCCGGCGACTGCTTTGACATTGCTGTCGAGGCATGGCGAATTGCCACCGAATGCATGGTTCCAGTAATGATCCTCTCTGATGGGTACATCGCCAATGGAAGCGAACCCTGGAAGATTCCCACCGTATCCAGCCTACCGTCCATTGAGGTTTCGCACCCCGAGGGAACCGACGAAGACGAGCCGTTCATGCCGTATGCCCGGGACGAATACCTGGCCCGACCATGGGCAATCCCCGGCACGCCTGGCCTGATGCATCGTCTCGGAGGCTTGGAAAAGGAAGATGGATCTGGCAATGTCAGCTACGATCCTGACAACCATCAGCACATGACCGATGTACGGGCAGCCAAAGTCGCGAAAATCAGCTCACGGATTCCTGATCAGGAAGTTTTTGGTGCATCCCATGGAGACGTTTTGGTCGTGTCGTGGGGCGGAACTTACGGTTCCTGTCACACCGCGGTCCAACGCTGCCAAGACAATGGCAAAAAAGTGAGCCATGCCCATCTCAGGTACTTGAACCCCATGCCTTCGAACCTGGGTGATATCCTTGGTGCTTTCAGCAAGGTGATTGTCGCTGAACTGAATACCGGACAGCTTCGTCAGCTACTACGTGCGGAATACCTTATCGACTGCATTGGGGTCAACAAAGTGCAAGGCAAACCGTTCACCGTCACCGAACTGGTCGAGGCCATCGAACGGCACAACGATGCGGCGACAGGAAATGCCGACAAATCCGAAACCGATAATTTCCAACACCAAACCTCTTAACCGCTGCAAGTTTAGTGAATCGTCGATTGCACATACCCCTGTCCTCTGTTTTTGAACCACTGCAACCTGTCAACAAAAGCTCATGTCCACGCTACCTGTACTGAAATCAGCTGACTTTGCATCCGACCAAGACGTTCGCTGGTGTCCTGGCTGCGGCGACTATTCGATTCTGGCGCAGATGAAGAAAATTCTTCCTGACTTGGGTGTTCCGCGCGAGAATACTGTGTTCATCAGTGGCATCGGCTGCAGCAGCCGCTTTCCTTATTACATGAACACGTACGGAATGCATAGCATTCACGGGCGTGCTCCCGCGTTTGCAACAGGGCTCAAGTCGACGCGGCCAGAACTGATGGTTTGGGTTATTACCGGTGATGGTGACGCTCTCTCGATCGGCGGCAATCACTTCATTCACGTTTTGCGCAGAAACCTCGACATCAACATTATTCTCTTCAACAACCGTATCTATGGATTGACCAAAGGCCAATACAGCCCAACGAGCACCGAGGGGCAGGTCACCAAGAGCACACCGATGGGTTCCATTGATCACCCATTGAGTCCGCTGTCACTAGCCTTGGCAGCTGAGGCAACCTTCGTTGCACGAAGCATTGACGCACACGTCAAACATCTTGGTGAATCGCTGAAGCGAGCCGCCAAACACAAGGGAGCCTCGCTCGTCGAAGTTTACCAGAACTGCAATGTATTTAACGATGGCGCAATGGCGTATGCCCAGGAACGCAAGCAGCGTGCCGACAATGTCGTGGAGCTTGAACATGGCAAACCACTGGTGTTTGCAAACGGCACCAAGGGTATCCGTCTGGTTGGCACGCACTTGGAAATCGTCAATACCGCCGATGTACCCGCTGACGACTTACTCATTCATGACGAAAAGGACCCGAATCCTTCCATCCATATGATGTTAGCCCGAATGTCCTACCCCTCCATGCCCGAGCCGATAGGCGTTTTGCGGGCTGTCGAAGGAGTCCCCACTTACAACGACCAAATCAATGACCAGGTAAACGCGGCAACTGAGACCAAGGGCGTTGGCGATCTCGACACGCTCTTTACCTCGGGTGACACCTGGACAGTGGACTAATCCACAACTAACCCAAAGCCCAGCACGGACGCAGCTTGCCTCGATTTATCCAAATCGGAAACATCAACTGCACCGCTTACGACATCCGCATTGCGGTTCGTCACGACCTGTTCGTCAATACCCGCTGTCGTACACAAGCGTTGAATCTACCCAGCCTCAGACGCCGGCTCGCCTGACCCAACTGGATGGATCTTACCTTTTTCTACCGTTGACTGTTCCCCGTTAACCGAGGTTCCTATGCCACGCGACAAAACTTACTCCGATGTAACGAAGGCGATCGGCGATACGCCGATGATTCAGATCAACCGTTTGGCACCCGAAGGCGGCGCCACCATCTTTGCCAAGTGCGAATTCTTCCAACCACTTAACAGCGTCAAAGACCGAATTGGCGTAGCCATGATCGAGGCGGGTGAGCGTGACGGAAACATCAAGACGGACACCCACATTATCGAACCCACCAGTGGCAACACAGGGATCGCCTTGGCCTTCGTGTGCGCGGCCAAAGGCTACAAACTCACTTTGACCATGCCAGAATCGATGTCGGTCGAACGACGGGCGCTACTACGTGCCATGGGCGCCAACCTGGTTTTGACGCCAGCAGGCGAGGGAATGAAAGGTGCCATCAATCGTGCGGCGGAACTGGTCGCCAGTACCGAAAATGCCTTCATGCCACAGCAGTTCGAGAACCCCGCCAATCCTGCGATCCATGAAGCCACTACTGGACCCGAAATCTGGGCCGACAGTGAGCACAACATTGACGCGATCGTCGCTGGCGTTGGTACCGGTGGAACCATCACCGGCGTCACCCGGTTCCTGAAAAAGCAAAACCCAAACTTCAAGGCATTTGCTGTCGAACCGAAGCACTCTCCCGTGATCAGTGGTGGCGAACCCGGCAAACACCGCATCCAGGGTATCGGTGCCGGCTTCATCCCCAAGAACCTCGATGCTTCCGTCATCGATGATGTTGTCCAAGTTGATGACGAAGATGCCTTTGAGTGGGGCCGTCGCCTTGCCAAAGAAGAGGGAATTGTCGGCGGCATCAGTAGCGGCGCCAACATGTGGGCTGCTGCACAGGTAGCCGCACGCCCCGACATGAAGGGCAAACGTATTGTCACCATCATGTGCAGTCTAGGAGAGAGATACCTCAGCACTCCGCTGTTTGGTGATCTCGGACTCTAGTCAACAGAATCTGCCGTTCTATCAGCTCAGCACTCTTCATCGGGGTGAGCTTTGAGGCCAAAACGCCCCCACTCAACCGCAGACTAACTGCTAGCCAACCTGTATTCCAAGGCCGTTCGGTCGACAGCGATCAACCTGATCCGGCATCCTCTTGAGTGCGTCACCCTCGCGGCCAAGTTCACTGCAAAGTGCCCCAAAGGCACAGCCGATCGCAACGACGAGACAACCGGGTCGCAGTACCCAAATCGCTCAATTCTCGATCTTCAAACCAAGGAATTACGCGGTCATCCTCTGGTCTCCACACAGGCTCTGATAAAACTGATTCCGCTGTTTCAACTCAGAATGCAGTCCTTGGTCAGACACTCTTCCAGACTCGATCACAACAATGCGATCCGCTATTACCAAACTGCTTGGGCGATGGGTGATCATCACGCCGGTCCGATTCACCAGAAACTTTTTCAGCGCCCGATGAATCAACTGCTCGCTCTCCATGTCGATCTGACTGGTTGCCTCATCGAGAATCAGAATATCCGGGTTTCTGAGAAACGCGCGAGCTAAGGTGATTCGCTGCATCTGCCCCCCTGATAAACGTACGCCACCGGTGCCCAACAGGGTCTGGTAACCGTGAGGCGTCTTATTACGGATGAAGTCATCTGCAAACGCCAGCTTTGCAGCACGTACCACTGCATGTGAGTCAGCACCGGGACTTCCGTAGCGGATATTGTTCTCCAGCGTATCCTCGAACAACGATGTGCGTTGGGTGACAAGCGCAATCCGTCGACGCAAGTCGCGTGTCCGCATCTCTTTGACAGAAACATCATCCAACATTACATCGCCAGTTTGAGGGTCGTCAAACCTGCACAACAAGCTTACCAGCGTGCTTTTCCCACACCCATTGGGACCAACCACAGCCACGGTTTCGCCAAACGCAATTTGCAGATCAATTCCTTGCAGCACTTTCGGACCGGAAGCGTATTGATAACCAACGTCGCGAAAAGAAATCTGCCGGTGAGGACGACTCATTGATATTGGATTGACCGGTTCCTTGACTTTCACCGGCTGATTAATGATCTCATAAACTCGCGTTGTCGCAGCAATGCCGCGTTGCAAGCCACTCCACACATCCGTCAGCTTGCGGGCAGGATCAGATGCCCCGATCAGGAATCCGAAGAACATCAGCACCTCACCAACGTTCAATGGTTGCTGGCTCATTCTCAGGCCAAAGAGGTGCGTCTCTTGATTTACAACCAAATACCCGCCGGCGAGGATTGCCATCCCGACCGTTGCCATCCCCAACATTTCACTGCTGCTGCGTGCCAGCATGTTGTAAAATGCAATCTTCATCGATTTGAGGTAAAAAGCATGAGTTCCGTGTCTGAACTTAGCCCGCTCATAAGCTTGTGTATTGAATGCCTTGACGACACGGATCCCAGCAAAGGCATCATTGAGCATGCCGTACAACTGACTCATTTCTTCCATCGCACGGCGACTAGCCCGACGGATTGCTCGACTCAAATAGATCATGACCAGAGCCAATATTGGCGTCACGATCATGACCAACAACAACAGTCGCCAGCAAATGAACATGGCCCCGGCCACACAGACAAACATCTTGAGCGGCTCGCGAACCATCCGGCCCAACAGAACAGAAATCCCGCCGGAAACGTGAGAAATATCATTCGTCAGGCGTGAGGTCAACTCAGCCGAACCGTTTTCACCAAACGAATCAAGATCCAGTGACAGCGACTTGCGAAAGAAGATCGAACGAAGATCAAACGCTGTCTTCTCCGCAACGTACTGAACCAGCAACAGATTGGCCATCAAGGCAACGAGCTTCACAGCGGTACCACCGACCAGCATGACCACGATCATGAGAAGCGTTGAGTACGCATCAGTAGGCGCGTATTGATCAATCCACGGCTTTGCTTTTTTCAGCCAATAAGTAGAGTCGCCCACCACCTTGCGCCGTATTTCCAACGTTTGCAGTTCCATCTGCAGAGCAACCTTCTGTTGGCCTTCAGCCTCGAAACTTGAGGCGGACAAGCCCTTGATTTGTTCGTCGATTTCGACCAACTCGGCAGCAGATGTCTGAATCCGCGTGCTGGCGTAACTCGGAAGGCTGTCTCCCTTGAAGACTACTTCGACGAGCGGATAGAGGGTGCCTATATTCGCCCCCCACAAAACCGCAATGAGGGACGAAGTGAGTAGGATGCCAACGAGTGCAAGACGTCGTTGTGCGGCGATTTTGAGAACGCTGCCAAAATTATTCATATTCAGTTCGTCATCCTTGACGAGTCGGCGTGCCTTGCTGCAGAGCTTCCTTACAAGCCGTCAGTAAAAAAACGACAACAACGACTCCGCTCCACGCGATGAGTTTAGCGAACTTCCTTGCCGTAATCCAGCCGAGTTTGCTGCCGCAAACCCCGCGACGACTGCCCTCTATACTTCGGAAAAACAGCTAAAACCGGACCCCAATTGTCATGAGCCACCCTAATTCCGCTTACGATTCCGCCAATATTCAGGCCAGATAATTCGAGAAGATTCGTAACGTGCCCACACCCAATCCGGCCAGACCGGTGCTTCCACTTGTACTTCACCGTAGATTGCTTGCATTTCCTGTTTGAGCCGACTCAACACCACCACCTCGCGTGCACTCAAATCTTCGGATTCCCGTTCATCGTCCCGAAGGTCGTACAACTCGAACTTCTTCAACTGGGCGGTTTTGATTCCTTGCATTTCGAGTTGCGTCAGGTCAGCGCCGGTTGCCGGGCCCGGTTCGGTCAGGGTTGCGAGTAACTTCCACCTTCCATCGCGCACCGCGATTTTGGCATCACCTTTGGCACGATTGAATTGCCAGTAAAGCGGCTTCGCTCGTTGCAGTGCCCCATTTCTCAGCAACGGCACCAAACTGGTTCCGTCCAGGACACGATCGCGTGGTACGGAAGCCTCAGCCAGTTCACACAACGTCGGCAGCAAGTCCAATCCACTAACAGGTACATCACTCTGGATTCCACCTTCGACATGCCCCGGCCAACGAATGATTCCTGGAACACGGATTCCTCCCTCGTATACAGCGCCTTTTTTATCCCGAAAAGGGCCAGCAGAGCCATGCGGATGAATGGCTGTGATCGCTGGTCCATTGTCACTGGTAAAAATAACCACGGTATCATCCTGCAGGTCCAAATCCTTCAAGGCGTCCAACAGCTTTCCGAATCCATCATCCAACTGGGTAACATTCCCATGATGGGCCACGAACGCCGGGTCGTCACTTTGATAAAGACGCGCGTACCTCTGATCAGAAGCGATTGGTTCGTGAGGTTCATGGAAGCAGGCAAAAAGAAAGAACGGTTTCGCTGGGTCACGCCCATTTTCCAGCCAATCAATCGCCTCCTTGGCAACGAGTCCTGCCGAGAATCCCGTCAAGGGTCCCACTGTCTCGCCGTTGCGTACAAAGTTAACTGGGTTGCGATGATTGGGAAGAGCATTGTTCTGTGTCGAAAACCAGTGATTGAACCCATGGTCATTCGGTTGGGGCTGGGTGGGAAGATTAAAATCACCGTTCAGATGCCACTTGCCAACGTGGCAGGTATCGTAGCCTGCATCACGCAACAGAGTCGCGACAGTGATCTCACTGCGTTTCACGTGCATGGGTGAATACATTGGAATCCAGTTGTAGATCCCCAACCGAAACGGCGTTCGGCCAGTCATCAAGCCCGCCCGGGACGGTGAGCAATTTGGGTGTGCCGAGTAGCAGCTCGTCAATTTCAGACCCTCTGCTGCAAACTGATCGATTCTCGGGGTGATGATGGATTCGTTTCCGTAGCACCCGACGTCACCAAAACCAAGATCGTCGGCAAGCACAATCAGCACGTTGGGACGTTCAGATTGAGCAACCGACACCAAACACACGATCGACAACAGGAAAGTCAGCAGACGCATCAAACCTAAACCTCTGTAAATAAAAGAAACCACAACGACGATAAAGATCACTACGTTGTCACGCGGCTAACTCTGGCCAACCCATGAACCAACCATAAAACCTTTATCAACTTGAAGTCCGGCCACGCCACGCAACTTGCCATCCCATCAGTTGATTGAGCAAAGCCACCCACTGCAACCCAACAAACAACAATGTTGCCGGAGCGTGACAAACAACTCCCAGAACTGGTTGTCGCAATTTGGCTGCCGCCAAAGCACGTGGGAAATGCCCAATGAACACCGCCAAACCTGAGACCAGAACAGCAACCACATTCCCAGTACATAACGCAAGTACAAGTACGACAAGAGGAAGTACGCTACCCCCTATCAACAAGAGACTGAAGGGCAAGATCAGTTTGGGATTCGCCAGTCCCTCAGTGGCATTTTTCAGCACACCCCGCACCACTTCCACGGCTGAGTGATACATCCGACAGTCAGCCATCTCACTTCCATCATAAACATCAGTCATCAGCCCCACCGTCCGGAAAGCTCGCGGAAGCTTTACACCGTCGTGCCGTGACCCACGGATGGCTGCATGCGTCCCAGCTTTCTCGTAAGCTTCCGCCGTCGTCAGGAACAATTGTCCGCAGCCAGCTGCCAGTGACGGGCTGGAACTACGCCGCATCCGTTCCAACGGACAAAAACCGAGCAAAATGAAGTGCATCAACGGTATGATCAACTTTTCAAGGATGGTCCCAGTTTCCTGGTGGGGAAACACACTCAAGAGATCAACCTTGCGTGCCGCGCGGCACTCAACCAATCGCAGTAATGCATCGGGTTTCAAACGCACATCAGCATCCATGAAAACAAGCGTCTGATGAGTTGCAGAAGCTGCCAATTGAGTACACGCAAACTGTTTACCATTCCAACCATCTGGCAAACTCCTACCCAACTGATAGCGAACCCTTGAATCGGATAGGGAAAGTCCTTTGACGATCACCGCTGTTTGATCGGTGGAGTTATCGTCCAGCACCAATACTTCCACCGCCACTCCGCAACTCTGCAACGCTGCTTGGACACTTGCTGAAATCCCATCCTCTTCGTCACGTGCAGGAATCAGGACA
>JAPKCI010000222.1 GCA_028823035.1 Rubripirellula sp. | reverse complement strand
CAAGGAAGTCACGACGGGGTCTTTCCACCATGCGTTATCTGGCAATGACTACGAGGTTTTCCTACGGGACAACCAATTGTTCCACCAGGAAATCATTCGTGGGGTAAACAACGAAAAGCTGGCGACCACCGAGAACCCAATTCTGTACACCATTGGTTCTGGAAGTCACGGCAAGAGCTACGTGTACCGAAACGGAACCTTTTTTGGTCAATCGCCCTTGTCCTGGTATGTCGAGTCAGAGAAATGGTCCATGTCGCCTGGCTACGACCTGCCCTACCATCCCGGGTTTTCCAGAAAGCTAAGCTCTGAGTGTTTCTTTTGTCATGTTGGCAGCATTGACCGTAAAAACGGCAACCCTAACGACTTCACCATTTTGGAAGAAACGGTTGGTTGCGAACGATGCCACGGACCAGGCGAATTGCATTCGGCAAAGCATCGAAAGCGACAGAATTCAACGACGACAGTGGAAGGCATCGGAAACAAAGTGGAGGCGGAATCGGACAACACCATTGTCAATCCAGCCAGACTAGGCAGAGACCTTTCTGAAGCAATCTGCCAGCAGTGTCATTTACAGGCGGCAGGCAAAGCACTGCGGGCAGGCAAAGATGAATGGGACTATCGGCCGGGTACGCCACTGACCGATATTCGCGTCGATTACCAATATCGTTTGGGTGACGACAAAATGAAAATCGTTGGTCATGTTGAACAGTTGCACATGAGTGAGTGCTACAAACAAACAGAGACTCTGACCTGCATTACCTGCCACGATCCGCATGACACACCAACTCCGGATTTGGCGATTGAGCATTACCGTTCGATTTGCCTAAATTGCCACGACAACACGGCCTGCGGCGAACCGCTACCGAAAAGACTAACCCTTGCGAAGAACGACTGTTCGCAATGCCACATGCCCAAACAGGACACTGAGATACCACACACGGCGTTCCGGCATCATCGCATTGGCATTCACAGCGACGCAAGTAACGAAACCGAAATCGCAGTCGGCCTCAGCCCGATTCTGGACATTACCAGCCTGTCAGCGTCCGAACAAAGTCGCTGCGAGGCACTGGCCAAGTTTCAGGTAGCACAAGAAGAACCCGACAATCCCAATTTCAAGGATTACGGATCTGAGTCAGCCAGAGCATTGATCCAGCTCAAAAATCTTGGCAAAGCGGATGCCGACGCCAACACCATCCTCGCCTTGCTGGCGAGAGCTCAAGGGCAAGGTCCCATTGCGAATGACCTGGCAACTGAAGTGGTAAAAAACGAAACACAACCCACACGCGCCAAAGTCGAGTCATTGCGATTGATGGCACAACTTGCCTACCAACGCCGTGAACATGCGGAAGCCGCCAGACTGTACCGCGAAGTTACCAAGTACCAATCCGAGGCCTACGATTTTTTCCAACTGGGAATTTCTGAACAAAATTCGGGCCAGTCACCCAAGGCCATCAAGGCATTAGAAACAGCAATTGAACTTTCCCCGGGTTACGTGGAAGCCCACCGTGTTCTCGCGGCAATCCTAGGTTCGCAGGGCAGGGCAGAGGAGGCGAACAAGCACACTCAGCTTGCTCTGCAACACGAACAACGCATGCAGCGTCTGTGGCAGTCGACCCAACCGTGACGATCTGCCCGAGTTCCCTACTCAGGGTCACCGAGTTCCCTACTCAGGGTCACCGAGTTCCCTACTCAGGGTTACCGAGTTCGCCAACCAGACAGCGGACCACCGGCAAGCTGCCTCAGTCCAAGTCGACTGAGCTTTGCGAATAAACTTCGGGATCAGTTTCAACGAGCAACAGGTACTGGTCGGCTGCAATATCGGAAAAAGTTTGCTGTTTACCTGAGGGCCAAGTGACCACGATCTTGGAAACTTTCTCGCTTTCACCCAAACCAAAGTTGACGGTCGGCTGATTGCGTGACAGATAACCATCCCCCCCAACGATCCAATTGCTCAACACTCGATCTCCGACATGGACGTCAACTTGCGTGCCGATGGCATTGCGTTCCGAGACGGTGCCGACCAACTGAACCGCCAACCAGTGATTCTGGGTTTCAGTCTGATTCATTAGCAACGCTGATGGCGAATCAAGATGGGTGATCAGAAAATCTTGTTTGCCATCGTGATTGAAATCGAGTCTTGTCATACCGCGACCTAGGTAAGCGCCTTGCCAGTACCCCGATGCATCCGCCACATCACTCAACTGAAACCTTGAACCAAGATTGACAAACAACTGTGGTGATTGCTGCAACGGTTCACCAGGTGCTTTCTCGATATTCCCGTTGGTGACAGCGATATCAGGTCGGCCATCATTGTTGTAATCGAGTGCCTGACAACCAAAACCCAGAACCGAATAACTGTCACGTTGAAGTCGATACTGCACGCAACGATCCTCGAAGGAACCGCCGCGATTCATGAATAGACTTACTGGTTCCTGATAAAAATTGGTGATGTGGATGTCACGCTTACCGTTGCCATCAAAATCAGCCACCGCGATTCCCATCGACGCCGTCGAAATCCCACCAGAGCCGTGAGCACAGCCGGTGAGGGCCGCCACATCCGTCCAATTGTTCAGAGACACAGCGTCAGGGGAATTGGCGTCAGGGGAAGGGACACGTGACCAGAGGTGATTCGGCCGAACATCGTTCCCGACAAATATCTCGTTTCCAGGCTGACCATCCCAGTCTGCAATCACTACCCCGAGGCCCGTACTGGGAGCCTGAGTTGCTTGGCTGACCTTTTCACTCACGAAACCACCTTGACCATCATTCACGGCAATGCGATCAATTCCTGGTGTGAACGATGCGGGAGAAACGGTCAGCACATCTCCATTCTCATTCAGATCGGGTCGCTTCAGCATCGTGCTGTCCTCCACGTAGTGCAACGACACGATGTCTGGCAAGGAGTCGCCGGTGACATCCGCCAAAGCGACAGAACTTGTCAACACTTGATGCTGGGGATCAGAATCGAATTCCTGACGTCGAAACGTACCATCACCGTTGTTGATCAACAGGACTTTGTTTCCGATGTTGGCGATGACCAGATCATCAAACCCATCTTGATTCCAATCACCCGCGGTGACACCGACAGAGTACCGCTTTTCAGCAGTTCCCGACGGAGCGGTCGTCTCACGAAACTTGCCAGCAATGTTTCGATAAAGCAGATTCGAAAGTGATCCAACCAGGTTGGGTGGATCACTGCCACCCTGCGCCAAGTACAGGTCAACCGCTCCATCGAGATCATAATCAAGCGCGGCGGTTCCGCCCCCCAACGATTGATAAAGAGCGAAGCGGTACAACTGTGGCTCGCTGGCAATTTGGTAGGTGTGATTCATCCCGACATCGCCAGCCACATTCGTGAACGCAGGGGGCGCAAACGACTCGGGTTGCAAGTCACGAGTGCTTGGTAACGAAACGGACGCGAGTGGGGGGATTTCAAGTTCAGGCAGGGGGTATTTCGAACGTGAAATCCCGCACAGCCGATCCGCTTCACTCGGAAACGCCTTCGCAGACGCAGCGATTTCCATTCGCCGTTGGTTGAGTTCATCGACTTCTTCACGACCCGCTTTTCTCTGAAAAGCCTCGAACAACCGCCAAGTCATCGCCTCCAAGGGGCGATTAAGCTTATCCAGTCCCTCGACAACTGTTCGATAGGAATCAAGCGAGGGTGTACTCGCTTCTCCGATTGCATTACTCGCAAGGGTGATATCCCGCTGCACGACATACCGATCAATCCACTGCTCAGCGGCTTCATGCTCGCCCAAGGCAGTGAGGGACTGATTGATACGACGCATCGATGCGATATCAGTAGGATCACGATCCAGTGCCTCGGCAAACGCACGAATGGCCTCATTGAACTTTCGTTGGCTCAACAGGTGTGTCCCGATCGCAGCCCAATACTCGGCGTATTGCTGCACCGATTCATCAGCTCTGGCCAACCACCATTGAAACCGTTCCTCATCCTGCGACTCGATCGACAGCAATCCATAGAAAGCCATGATCGAAGGAGTCACGTCACCTGATTGCACGGAGGCATCAAGCACTGACAGCGCTTTCTGGTAGTGACTTGCGGTGTACAACATCCGCGCCTCGGCCGCTGGCCCAATCGGGTAATAAGCGTTCTTGCGTGGCGTCGGAGTGTTCGGATCGTCAAAGATCGCATGCCCCAACACCATCATCGCGTGCAACTCGTCCTGCTGGACATTGCCCAGGCGACAAAGTTCCTGAAGATGTTCCACAGCCTCGTGACGTCGCCCCTGGCGGTTGTAAAGAAACGCCAATTGGCGATGTACGACAGCAGCACCCGAAGCGCGAGCCAGCACTTTTCGGTAGAGACGTTCAGCCTCGTCGTAGCGTTGCAGTTGCATACACCAGTCAGCGGTCTGTCCCAAAGCGGCAAGGCCCGCCTCAGGATGATCTTCGGGGATCGATCCCAGTAACTCCACCGCAATCGCAAGCTCGCCAGATTGAGCCTGTGCGTTTGCCAAACGAAACAGAATTTCGGCGTCCTCAGGATCTGACAGCAAGACACGCTGCAATTCGACAATCCCCTGCTGCGTCTGCCCCGACCGCATCAAACGATCTGCATTGGCTAAAGCCCCTTCACGACTGAAGGGCTGTCCCGATTCATCGCCTGAGGCAGTTGAACTTCCTTGGCCGCCACCAGACTGCGGGTTGGACAACGGGTCGGAGTTGACCGGGTTGGTAGACGCGTCAGCTGTCGACGGTGCGTTGGTGGAAGTTGATCCGGCACTAGGATCCACCGTGGTATCGCACCCTGCGACCATTAACAGCAAACAACACCACCAAGACAATCGCAGCCATTGATTCATTGGATAAAAGGCATTCGCGGGGATTCACTACGAAACACTGCCATTGTACCGGCAATGGCTAATGATCTACTGGTATTTCGATTTTTCCCAAACTCAGGTGTTCACAGATTCTGGTCAATTCGAAAGAAATTGTCGCAAAAAAGAAGGTTTCCGAAGAAACTGCGTCGGTCCATGGCTGACGAACCGCCACCGTTTTTGGTTTGACCAACCATAAAAAAACGGACGTGGCTGACTGCCACGTCCGTCTCGCTAATTTTCAGGATACGAAGATCAGGAATCGATTACTGATTCAACTGTTCTTCGACCGTTTCGTTGGCAGCTTTAGTACCCAAAGCTCCCCACAATCCGTAGGGACTTTCGCGGCCTGCACCACCTTCCCAACCGCGTCCATCGCCGTTGTCACGCCCATAAGCAACGTGCTGCTGATCGCCCGATTCAATGGAATCGGTAATGAAAATACAAGCACCGTCAGCCATGAGGACATGAGCACCACCTTGGTGAAAACTTGATGCACAGTAGGCACCACTACGACCGTGCCAACGCTGAATGTTGTAGCTGTTGGGTGGAGTAATGGTTTGGAACGTACTGAACTCAGGACGTCCATCGGGCCAACGACGACCACGTTGATGATTGGCGTTCCCCTCATAACAAGGCTTACCACCACAGCGATTCAACCCACCAGTGCTCGTATTCGAGTTGATGTAAGCAGGTCGCTCAGGATCCATATACTGCTTCCAATGGGCAGGTGCTACATCCCACGACGTGTTATCTGCAGCCATGATGGTTCCGGCAGCAAGCAGGTCACGAGCACCAACGACATTCTCACCACACATGATGGTGTTAGAGAGACCGTCTTTGATGTCACGGAACTTGGTGAAGTGACGAGCGCGGAAGACACCACGTGCCCATCTCGCGGTACTCTCCTCACCCCAGCCGCCGCTAGTGGACGCGTCACCGTTATCATTGACTCCACCGTGAGCCTGCTCGAAGAACGCGTCTCCGGCACAAGCCGAGTAGTTGGTGAAAGCAACACGGTTAAACGTCGATTGAGTCGGATCACTCGGACAACGGTAGGTTGGAACTTGAGTCAACCAAGGTTGATAGTTCTCGCTCCAAGGTACAGCACCCATCGCTGCGAATGGCGGGTTCTTGGCCGTGCCAGTACGATTAAACGCCAGTGGGTTAGAGACTTGCTCCCACAGTGCTTGCTGCTCAATGAATGGCGTCACGCCAACCATCCAGCTCAGCCAGAAACGGTTGTTTCTGTCGCCATTTCCGCCGCCTTTGTTGTCGGTACCACCGGCGTTCATTGGCAGGTTTTTGTAAGCAGCGTGATAATTGTGCAGACCCAGTCCAATTTGCTTGAAATTGTTACTGCAACTCATACGCCTTGCCGCTTCGCGGGCAGCCTGCACTGCTGGAAGCAAAAGCCCCACCAGTACGCCAATGATCGCAATGACCACCAACAACTCAACCAAGGTGAAACCCTTTGGCCGAGAACGATTTGAGTACATAGAAAACTCCCGAAACTAAGACAAAATTGATGAAAACAAAAATCACCAACGGGCTTCAGCCAACGAACAACGGTGGCTTGACACCCATTGGAACCTAGTGAGTGATGTTAAAAAAGCTACAGAGAAATTGCAACTGAATTTTTTGACAAAATGCTATACTGGGAATATTTAGCGTTGATCTACCACGAAATTGCTCCATCGACCCAAAAAAAGCCACCCGAATAAGGGGGTGGCTTCGCGAACTGTTGCAGATTTTGTCGAGGCAGATTATTTGGTGCTCTCACTCTGCTGTCGCAGATTGTCTGCCTCCATTTGTTTCTCGTAATCGTCGCTCTCTTGTTGTTGGTCAGTGGTGATCTCGTCGGAGGGAGCCTCAAACGTAGCGTCTCCGGTGGCGGCGCCACACCCTACGAAGGCAAAAGCCGAAACGAGAACGAGAACGTACGAGGCGAATGAAATTTGACGGGTCATGTAATTGCCTACAATGTTGAAGTAAGGTCGAAAAATTGCTGTTGACAGCTGTATTGCATCAGCACACGTTCCGTTCATGGTCGTTTACCGCGTTGCCGCCGTCAATGTCTCCGACGTGACGATTCCAAGTTTCATCCCGTCGAATCATTTGGACACGCATCCTTGATGTCTTTTACCCTTCCCCGCAAGCGGCAATCAGCCCTTCTGGATTTGGTTGCCCTGATCGCATTACTCGTGACGATGGCAAGCTTGAGTGGTTGTGACAAATCGAAGGGATCAGCCGATCGAGACGTGAACAAAAAAACAGGTCCTCAGGCTGACAGGGAAGCAGAACAGGATCTCTGGCAGAAAGCGTATTTGGCCTACCGACGTCAAGATTTCAAGATGGCCGATGAGGCAATCCGCGGTCATCTGCTGATCTCGCCGGACGACCTACGGGCGGTTGAACTGGTCGGCGATATCGCGTTGGGCCGGGGCGAGACTCAACGGGCCAATGAGGCTTATGAAGATGTTCTTCAGCGGAGTGATTCGCCCAGCGAACCGTTTCTATCGAAGTACGCCATGCAGTTGATGTCATCGTCGAGAGCATTTGATTGTTTGCGTGTTTTAAAGTTGCGTGCTGAACAATATCCCAACCATCCCGAGGCGGGTCCGGAAATGGCAGGCTTGGCAGCCATGCTGGGAGTCGCCGAACAGGGGGTTCCCACGCTTCGCTGGCTTTCGCAGCGAGGGGGAGCCGACCCTGAAACGCTCCAGGTGCTGGCTGATCCGCGGCGTGTCGAGCCAGACCGAGAGCTTTGCCAAAGGTTACTGCTAAAAAACCCGAGTGATTTACAGCCCCAGTATGGACTGGCGCGAGCAGAGGCGAATCGACTGGAATGGTCCAAGGTAGAGGCAAGACTACGGCCAGTGATTCTCCAGCACCCAAACTTCATCCCAGCCCAGACACTGTATGGCTTAGCACTCGTGGAAGATGGAGACTTTGCAAAACTGCCGGAGTGGCACAAACAGGTCCCAGCCAACGCGAGCAAGTTTTCTGATTACTGGATGATTGCTGGTTGCTGGGCCGAACATGAACAAAAATACGACGAGGCTGCGAGAGCGTTTTGGGAAGCAGTGCGTCTGGATTCAACCGGCTATCTAGAGGCACTGCCACACCTGCTGTTCGCATTGAAACAACTAGGACGAAATGACGAAGCCGCCGAGGTTGCCAAGCAAATCAATCGGTCGAGCGTGTTGCGGGACAGCGTAAAAACACATCTCGAGCGGAATGCATCATCCCACCAGGCCGCCATGCAAGTCGCCAACGCAATGTTGGATTTGGGAAGAGTCTGGGAAGCCGAGGGCTGGGCTCGAATGGCGGTTTCCTTTCCCGATGGACGCAGCGTCGATGCCCGCGAGCAATATCTGGCGGTTCGGTCTCGGTTAACCGCGCAGAGTCCATGGCAGTTGCCTGATTCAAAACTAGTGAATCGTGTGGACCTGAGTGATTTACCAATGGTTCAATGGGGACCGAGCTCGACGACGACCACCACCACTGCGGAGCTGTTGCCCAAAGGAAAGATTCAATTTCAGGAAGAGGCCTCCCTGCGGGGATTAATTCACACCTGCGAATTTGCCAGCAATTCAGGTGAGTCGGGACATTGGATTTACCAGAGCGTGGGTGGGGGAATCGGCGTCATCGACTTTGATCTCGACGGTTGGCCCGATTTAATTCTGTCAGTGCTAGATGGCCATCCCAAACAGAATGACTCGTCGCCAAATCGGTTGCTACGAAATCTGCAGGGTCAATATGAAGAGGTCACTGCGTTGGCGGGCTACTCAGACCATGGATTTGGACAAGGGATCACGGTTGGCGACTTCAATGAAGACGGTTTCCCAGATCTGTTCGATGCGAACATCGGACCCAATCGCCTGTATCGAAACAACGGTGACGGGACATTCACCGATGTCTCAACAGAGGCTGGCCTGGATGGCAATGCCTGGACGACTTGTGGTTTGATCGCTGACATCGATGGTGACGGCATCTCAGACTTGTATGAGGTAACGTATTGCGGAGGAGAGAAACCGTTTGAACAAGCCTGCCGAAACAGTCGGGGACTTGCCTCCTGCCCACCTTTGAACTTTGAAGCTGCCCCCGACCGATTTTGGCGTGGAAACGCCGATGGAACGTTCTCAAACGCCACTGATCACTGGGCCGGGAAGACCTCGCCGGGTCGCGGTCTGGGGATTGTCGCTGGAATGTTCGATGAGCGTGCGGGACTCGATCTGTACATTGCCAACGACATGACGGTCAATCAGTTTTGGTCCGGCGAAACGACCAAAGATGGTTTCAAGATGGTCGATTTGGGAGCAATCCGCGGACTGGGGCTCAGTGGCCGGTCGCTCTCGCAAGCCTCCATGGGAATGGCCGTTGGAGACCCTGATCGTGATGGCGACATTGATTTTTTCCTCACGCACTTCGCCGATGACCACAACACCTATTACGAGCAGGCAGCTCCGGGATTGTGGGTCGATCGAACCTTTCAGCGGGGGCTCGCTGAATCCTCGATGGACATGCTCGGGTTCGGAACGGAATGGATCGATTTAGACAACAACGGTGTCGTCGAACTAATGGTCACCAACGGGCATGTTGACGAAGTGGAAACGAAAGATGTGCCCTACGAGATGCCCGCACAGGTCTTCGAACTCGATTCATCAGGCAAGTGGACACAAATCGCAGGCGAGTCATTGGGTGATTATTTCAGCGATCAACACCTGGGCCGTGCCCTGGTGACTCTCGACGCGAATCGTGATGGCCTGATCGATGTTGGCATTTCGCATTTGTACGAACCACTGGCACTCTTGATGAATCACACCAGAGAAGCCGGGAACGAGATCACACTGCATGTCAAATCAACCTCAGGTCAACGGGATGGAATCGGCACGAAGGTAACCACGTCTCTTGGCGAGCAACGAGTGACGACCCAACTGACTGCCGGGGACGGTTACATGTGCAGTAGCGAACGGCGCGTTGTCATCGGGACGGGGAACCTGACCACAACGGGAGACGTGGAAGTCAAGTGGCCATCAGGTCAGATTGAGCAGTTCGGCAAACTGAACACCGGAAACCAATACATGCTGGTCGAGGGATCGGGCGAAGCATTCAGACTCGCCACCCCCGACGGCTTGCAAGCGACAAGCAACCAGCCCCAACCGGAGTCCCCACTGCGAGATCGGGACCCACGAGATCAGCCTGAGACCGTTACCGGAGGTGACCGTGATTGAACAGTGTCATCACTCGTTGGGAACGTCCGTTGGTACACACGGTGGCTTTCGCTTGAACGTCCCAGTGAACGTCCCAGTGAACGTCCCAGTGAACGTCCCAGTGAACGTCCCAGTGAACGT
>JAPKCI010000221.1 GCA_028823035.1 Rubripirellula sp. | reverse complement strand
AGCGTCGGGTTTAGGCTCGGGCGTGGCAGGAACGGGCGTGGCAGGAACGGGCGTGACAGGAACGGGCGTGACAGGAACGGGCGAAACCTCTCCGTCGTTGCTCTCCGCCATATCAGCGTCTGTAGGTGCGGCATTTCCCGTCGCGTCGTCAGTAGCTGTAGTCGCATCAGCTTCCGGTTCGACTTGCGTTGGATCCACCGCATCAGAGGACGATCGTTCACCAGTGACCGCGGAGCTGGAAGAATCAATCACTTCCTTTCCGACTCCGGCAACATTCTGGCCAGAGGCATCTGTTGCCTGTGCCGTTGTATCAATCCCAGCCGTGCTGTTATCGCCGCCGCCGTCCTCCGTGCCAGCACTGGGCTGAGCCGGGGCAGGCAGGTCAGCCACATTGCTCCCAGCTGTCTTCTGTGGATCAAGAAGAGGCTGGAAAATCTGGGTCAACGCGTAGAGCAAAATGGCGGCCAACCCAAGCGTGACCAACCATGGCGTGACTCTCGAGGGTCGAATCTGCCTACCATAGACATCAGCATCCCGATTTCGGGGTCGAGAGCCGGCAATTGCCGGTCCAGCACTCGCAGCTCGATCATCATCAAGCTCTCTCTGCCTCAATCTGGCCGGAGCATCCATGACTCCTGAGTCGCCAACACCGACGGGCCGCACAGGTTCTTGCGGCGGAGCCAGTGGTATCGCGCCGGGCAGAGCATCAAAGCTGTTGACCTGCTCAGGAATGGCCAACGCAGAAAAACTACCAACGTGTTCCTGAGTTCCCTTTTTCTCGCCGGGCAAGTGATAAATGCGATCGCGAAGCACGACAGCAACGTTCGCTGGGTTCCCCAATGCCATCGTCAGAATCTGGTGACAAGCTGCTGCCTCAGCAAGATGTGGATCGGAGTCAAGACAAGCACGCTCAACCTCAGCCACCTGTTCCAAAGGCAATGTGCTATCCAGATACTCGCAAATCACATTGGCCTCCTCGACGGGCCCCATAGCTGTGGGCGAGGGTGCAGACAGATCAGATCGTTTGAGCACGTCTCGAATGCGCTGCACCAAATGCGTCGCAAAGCCACTTTCAACAAGTTTGCTCTGCAACGCCTCCGCATCCTGCGGATCCAACGTGTTATCGAGATACGCCAACAGAGTTCGAAGTGTCAGTCTCATCAGACAGATCCATTCAATATCGAAAACCTAAATCCCGACTGCGGAGAGTCGGCCTTTATGGGGTTAGTGACATTGGGGCACTTCTGCCGTACATGAATCTGGAAAAAACCGTGGTAATTTCCAAAAATGATCCTCGCCTCGCTTCCGCGCACCAAAAAACTGGACCTGATGTCTCGACATCGGTTCGTTCGGACTCAGAACAGAGAGTACGATTGGGTGCTGAAACTAACGATTTTGCCATTCTGCCCCTCCAATTTCCGGAACTGAACGTGCCTCAACTTGCTGACCGCCGCAGAACCAAAAAGACATTGTCTCGAACGCAACCAGGAATCGGCTTGAAACTTCTGGCCAGCCTTGCCATCTGGTCAGCCAGCCTTGGTATCACCACAGTCAACTCGGCGGTTGGAAAAGAAAATCATCCTGCGAGCGGACAACGACCAAAAGTCATCGATTCACGCGGCGTCGGTGGTTCATTGATCCTCGCGGGCGGAGGCAATCTGGACCAAAGCATCAAGGACCGATTCATGGAACTTGCTGGTGGCCCAAAAGCCAAGCTCGTGGTCATCCCAACAGCCAGCACGACCGCCGACACCCCGGATACGGATCACGGTGCAGCGTGGCGAACTTTCAACCCTGCAACGCTATCGGTGCTTCACACGCGCGAACGCAGCAGAGCCAACGAGCCCGACTTCGTCCAACCGCTCCGGGAAGCGACGGCAGTTTGGATTTCTGGTGGCAGCCAATCCCGCTTGGCAGATACCTATGTCGGTACGGCAGTCGAACAAGAATTGCAAGCACTCTTGGCACGAGGAGGAGTCATCGGTGGCACATCAGCCGGTGCAGCCATCATGTCGCAGGACATGATTGCAAACGGCAAGAGCAGCCCCAACATGGGCACCGGTTTTGATTTGCTACCTGGCGCAATTATTGACCAACATTTCGTGGCCCGAAAACGTCAACCGCGTTCGCTGCAGGCGGTCAAAGACCATCCCGGAAAATTTGGACTCGGAATTGACGAGGGCACCGCAGTCGAAGTCACCGGCAGGCAGATGCGTGTCATGGGTAATTCAACGGCCACCATTACCCTCGGCCCCTCATCCAATCGCCCCTCGCGTGTCTTTGCAGTTGCCGCCAACGACATCATTGACCTCACCAGCCTTCGACGCGCTGCAATCGCCAGAGCCGGACCGGAGTTTCCCGCCGTTGCCGCCAACGCACCCAAAGTTGCCTCAGGCTCTTTGTTGATCATCGGTGGTGGTGGTGTCACCGAAAACATGGTGGAACGTTTTATCCGACTCGCTGGAGGTGACCAGGCACACATTGTCGTGCTTCCAACCGCGGTCGATGATTCCGTATCGCGGCAGGCTGGAATCCCCTCTTTCCTGAGAGACCAAGAAGTCAAAACAATTCAGGTCCTGCCGCAACGTTGGCCAAATGAAGTCAATAGCCCAGCATTCGTGGAGGCGTTGGAAAAAGCCACCGGTGTTTGGTTCGGGGGTGGGCGGCAATGGCGTTTCATCGATGCCTATCAAGGAACCAAGGCCACTGACTTGTTCAACGGTGTCTTGGCACGGGGTGGAATCATCGCCGGCAGCTCAGCCGGAGCTTCAATCCAGGCAGAATACATGGTCCGAGGTGATCCATTGGGGAATCAGGTCGTCATGGCAGAGGGCTACGAGCGTGGACTTGGTTTTCTGCCAGGTGTTGCGATTGATCAACACCTGACGCAAAGGGGCCGACTGGATGACCTTCGTTCAGTTGTGAAACGTTTTCCACAACTGCTGGGCATCGGACTCGACGAAAGCACAGGAATCCTTGTCGCAGGTTCCAAAGCGGAGGTTTTGGGAGAGCACGCGGTTTTCTTCCTCGATCACTCGGAAGCCAAGGAATCTCGACTTGAGGAAGGGCAAGTGTATGATCTGAGACGACGCCAAGTCATCAAGTCCAAGCATGAATAGCCTTAAACCGTCTTTTCATTGTCGCAAGATCTGGCAGTACTCTTTCGCTCAAACAACAGGCTCAAATAACTTCAGGGCATGCCGTCGATCGTATGCGAAAATGGAGGAACAGGGGGGCGACGTCTTTGCGAGACCAACAACCGCGCACAACAATCCGCGATCCATTGATTCCTGCAACCGGCTGAGTGCTGAAAAAAGAAGTGAGGGTGCAGGGGCTCGAACCCTGGACCTACGGATTAAAAGTCCGTTGCTCTACCAACTGAGCTACACCCTCGGGAAGACGTGTAATTGCATCCACCCATTACCGCGACCATCCTGCCAAGGCAACGACGGTGCGGATACCAAGCGGAGCGGACAGGATTTGAACCTGCGGAGCCGGTTGCCCGGCTCACCGATTTAGCAAACCGGCGCTTTCGACCACTCAGCCACCGCTCCTCGCATCGGTTAGGTTGAACGAGTGAAAAATCGCTTCTGGAACGACCATTGAACACGTTCAACGTTCGTGATTGTGCTGCAAACTTCCAATTCATGCAACCCTCTGTTTGTCGCCTCCGAAAATCTGTCAATTTAAGCGTTTTTACGGGGTTTTTTCTCGGACCATGCGACTTCAAAGTCAGGCCATGTGGGCGGCTCGAAATTGACTGTCGATAAAACTGGACGCAATACCGCCCCCAGACGTTCACGCCATTACGATCACAAGGGTGGTAAACTGCATTCCACGGAGCCGATGCCTTGAGCGATACATCAGAGACCCCCAAACGTCACAAGGAACCCAATCAGGGCCGCTTGCCAGACAAATCTCACCAGCAACCCACTCATCGGGCGGCGGACCAGATTCCACCACTGCTAACCGAAGTCACCCGCAAGGCAATGGCGACGGAGTTCGCAATTCTGATACCTCCACACAGTTTGGAAGCGGTCGAACTGGCAGTCACCACACTGGAACGACTCGATGAAATCGAACAAACGCTGACCATTTACAGGCCAGACAGTGAGGTTTCCCGCATTAACCAGAACGCGGATAAGAATCCCGTCTTCGTCTCGAACTCAACCTTTCAGCTGATTCAAAGAGCGGTGCAATGGAGCCGACGGACCCATGGTGCCTTTGACATCACCGCCGGACCACTTGTGAAAGCGTGGGGCTTTACGGAGCGAAACGGTCGAAAGCCCAGCCCACACGAGGTCGAAACAGCAAGGGGAAAAGTCGGCTATCAGTATTTGCTACTCGACAGCCCGAAACAGACCGTCCAATTTGACAAGCCCGAAATGTCAATCAATTTGGGTGGAATTGGAAAGGGTGACGCTCTCGACCAAATTGCCAGCGAACTGCATCAAGGGGGACTTAACGATTTCCTGATTCATGGTGGCAACAGTAGTGTGCTGGCCGCTGGAGACCAAACTCTGGACAGCGGTCTGGGATGGGCTGTTGGAATTTCGCACCCCACCAAACCCAAGCGACGTTTGGCCGGTATTTGGCTGCGGAATCAGGCCTTGGCGACCAGCGGTTCAGGAAAACAGTTCTTCCACCATCGTGGCAAAAGGTATGGGCATGTCATTGACCCTCGTACTGGCTTCCCAACTGGCGATCTGGCATCGCTGACAGTCATCATGGACTCTGCGGCCGATGCAGATGCCTGTGGCACGGGACTGTTTGTTTCCGGCTCAAGTGAAATTGAAACGCTACGCAACGAACATTGGTTCCCCAAAGCGGTACTCATTCGTCATGGTCAGCGGCAGGATCAGGTGGAAATCAATTGCCTCGGGGAAATCAACTGGGCAGACCCACCCGTTGAGGAAACACAAGGCCGCTAATCCTGTCCCTGTATGCACCATACAAGCTGATGGGTTTCAGGACAGGAAAGCCATACTCGTCAACCAGCGTGTTTCACAGCATTACACGGCTCAAGATGGGATCGATCTGGACTCGGCCCACCAATTCTGGCTACAAGCATCAGGAACAAACCAGTTTTGACTTCGTAGGTGCTTCGGAGTCCTCGAGGGCTAAGCCAATAGAGAATCAGGAGCGGCCAAGAATCGTGCCACGCAATGAATGTTAATTTCTTCGAATGGATTCGCGAGGGTGTCCGCCAGTCCGTTTTACTGGGTGTCAGTGATGCGATCGAGCAGATTGGTTCACCAAATGATTCCGACCAATTGCATCCGAACGTAACCGCAATGCTACAAGACACACCCAAAGCAAAAAAAACTCGCGGCAATAGCAGCCGCAAGAGACTTGGTAAATCACTGAAAGACATGGATGTGATCCAAACGGAATCCAATTAGCATCCCCGGGCGGTTTTACCGCGCCGCCGCGACCATCGGAACCTTGAACGTCACGACTGTTGGTCCGCCCTCTTGGGAATCAACCAAGAGCGTTCCGCGAACCAATTCAGCCCGACCTCGCATGGACCGCAGTCCAAAGTGGTTTTCGGTTACCTGATTGGGATCAAACCCCTTGCCATCGTCGCGAATCGTGACCTCGATCGAATCCGCAGTCTTTGAGCCGCTTACAACCACCTCGGTTGCGTTGCCATGCCGACAAGCATTGCGAACTGCCTCAATCACAATCCGGTAGGCAGCACAAGCGACACCGATTTCAACCTCGTTGACTCGCGGATCCATGTCCCAACGAATCGACTCCTCACGATCGGGAAAGAGACGCTCCAAGGACTCAGCAACTACAGTAGTCCATTCCCTGCCGTCCAATTCCGGCGGATAGACACCCGTCAAGAGTCTGCGGCTAGTCTGCATGGCCTCATTCAGCCAGATTGCGAGTTGCTCGAGCTTTGGCACTAGATCGACGCGGTCCACCGTCGAGGGCACATCAACGCCCCCTTGGTTCAACTTGTCGCAGACATTGCCAACCACTGCCGAAGCCGCGAAGAGCAGTGGGATGACCCCATCGTGCAATTCATGACCAATTTGGGCTCTCTCAACTTCAATCAGCTTCGCTGCCAGTTCCAAGTCATCAGTCACAGCACCCTCGAGGCAGGTTGCAAAGGACAATGCCGATCAACCAACGACCTGACGCCGGTGTTTGTAAAATGATGGGACAAAAAGCGAAAGAATGAACTGTTGAATTCGGTGGATCAACCGAACCACTTCTTTTTATCGAAGCTGGCCATCGCTTTATCTTCGCCGCCCTGAATATCAAAGAGCTTGTTCAACTTGGTGATTTTGAACACTTCGTGAACATTCGGCGACACTTCGCAAAACTTCAGCATGACTTCTTTTGCCTTGCAACCTTTGTTTAACATCACCAACTTGGTGATCATCGCAGACGACATGAAGGACACGCCGCGAAAGTTCAAAAGCAATTTTTTGTGGATCGCTTGGGGAACTGCATCCTGCAATTCCTTGCCCACCTGCTCGATCCGTTGGCTATCGAGAATCTTGCTGTCGGTAAATCCGACCACAAGAACCTCACCATTGATTTGCGTAGTAATAGCCGCCATGGCAGATTAATTCCGAAGTTTCAGGAGAATCAGGGCAGATCATTCGGCCCAATCACATAACTAAAGAATATCACCCAAGCCAACGTTTTGCAATTCACTCAGGGCATGCAACGATTGCTTTGTCGCTTTCAACGAAGTCGGCGCCGCTCAATGCCTATTCTGGCGATTTTTCCGAGCGAATCAGGCTCCATCGGGATCCTTCTGCAAGCTTTCCGAGAATAGCCAAACACTTATCCTGTCGTTCCCTGAATAATCACCCGACATGGAAAACCAAGTTTCAGGGAGCAGGTGTGCCGCCACTGCCAGAAGAGGACAATGACCGGGACCGGCAACTTACGGATCCAGTTGATCCAGTTGATCGATCAACGCATCCAGATCGAAATCTGCTTTTGCGGGCTTGACCTCTTCCGATTCTTCGGACGAGTCGGTTTTTCCAAGATTTGCGTCCGAAAGCCCATCCGATTGACCACCGGAGCCCTCCTTAGGCGGGCCTGCGACTTCATGTGGCGACTGAGCCGATTCGGTCAAATCAGGACGACGCGGATTGGCTGCTAAATCGAGCGTGAAAGTGCGCACCGACCTGACCGAGTTCAGTTCAGCGAGAGCTGAAACCACATCCTCAGGACGCGAGAAATCATTCAGATTGAATAAATAAAGCTTGCGATACTGTAAATCCGTTCCCTCTCCTGTCTCAACCGCTGAACGATCAGGGTCCGAGGCTCCCCGGTCAGCTGCATGCACAGCCCTTCGGCCACTGATTTCCAATCGGCCCAGCGCACTGTCAATCGCTTCAAGATGCTGCCAGTCGAGGATGGCAATGTCACCGCTGATCGAAGAAAGGGTCAAGCGATCAGTGGAAGCTTCGCCAAGACTGTCCAGAGGTCCAACCAAAATCAAGTCAATTCCGTTCATTCCAATCAACTCACCTACGACCCCCTGAGCAATTCGCTCAGCGTTCGGCGTCGCCGGTGAGGTGTGAATCATGACCACTGACAAGCGGACAGCCATCGAGTGCATTCCTTGTTTTCATTGGATCGGCCAGCAGGTGATTTTGCACGATGTCGTACAACTCGAACCACAGTTTCCTGACATTCGTTAGCCTACTCAAATCTCGCCGCTCAAGCTCAGTCAACACAATCTGCGAGACTGCCCCTGGAGCACCGGCCAATAAACGATCTGCTAACGACCGAATCAGCATAACGTCAACCGCTGTTTCATGAAGTACGGCTATCCGGGCCAGATTGGTATGGCTGGTCGCCAACAGAAACAACCCCCTTTTTCTCACCAGTCGAGCAATACGTTTCAAATCGCGAAGCGCGAGTTGCTCTACCCCATCGATCACCAACAGACTCTCTCGAGGCAAAACGCCTAGGCAATCTACTGTAACACGCGCCGAATCCCGTGCATGTTTGACCCTCGTCCAAAGCGAATTCGTCAGCGGCATCGTCAGTTGAAGCACCCGTAGTTCACCGTGCCACTCTTCTCCAAAAGCTGATGCCAAATGCGGCAACAAAGTGTAGAGCAGCGTTGTCTTGCCACTTCCATGTGGCCCCACAATCAGCCCCAACCTCTCACGCTGCAAATGCTGCAACAGAGTTTGGCAGAATGCCGCTGTATCAGTTGACCATCCTGACTGCAGCGGTATCTGCGAACACGAAGATCGATCTCTAGTCCTTGAGGCAACGGTCCAAGGATCGGATCCTCGCGGTTGCCATTGAAATGCAACGGCATCCGGGCGAGTGAACCGTGTGGCAAACGGGTTGGTGGGCACGTACACGCTCATCTCAAAGAACGTGCATCATGATGCCGAGGAGTGGACAACCACTTTCTCGTTGTGTGAATCGGTCGACTGAGGCAGCGACAACGGCGATTTAATTGCCTCGACCGAATGGGGAACAGCCATCTTATCGGACACCAGATAAAAAGGCTGCTCAGCAACAATCTCGCGTCCGTTGGCCAGAAACAACCGCATCCGGACACACCACTGAACACTAATCAAACGGCCGTGGTAACTCAGCGGTGTCACAGGGAGCACACAGCGAATCGACTGTTCATCAGCCAACCCAACGCGGCGGATCTGATTCTCGGCAAGACGCTGGAAATGATGGACATGGAGATCCTCGTCTCCCTTTCCCTCGGTGTGCCACATTACCGAGATCTCGATCCCCTGAACTTCATCCAGTGGGACTCGGCTGATCCGCCACTTGGCTGAGAGGTTGCCGCCCGCACGATAAAACCCGTCTTCATGGCATAGCGAAAGATTCACCGCGGGTTGCGTTTCAACGGCAAGCCCGGTGGATGAACGACGACGGGAAAACTTCGGCAGAACGATGGCCAAGGTTGTGACTCTCCGATTACTACAATCTTCCAGCGAATAGCGTTGTGAGTTCCAACGAAAGAATGCATCACGTTTTCTGGAAGATCAAGTTGCAATTGTTGCTCCCAAGGGGCCTGCGGGTCAACTGCGACATTTCGTTCTTTGAAAATTACTTGGCAAATCGCTTCATGCCGGTCAACGCGAACATCCGTCCCTTGGCGATAAAACGTCTCCTCTTCGCAGGTCAACTGTACTGTCAGACGCTTGAGCTTAAGCCGCCCAGTTTGACTGACAAACAGACGGTACTGCCTGCCGGGAAAGAGCGGGTGGTTACTGATTTCAACGATTGTAGGGCCTACTCCGGCATGCTGGCGGAACTGCGTCATGAAGAACCGGAAGGACCAAACACCAATCACGGCGAATGGAACCAACAGCATCGCCAGATACCAGCGGGGCCTGCCGTACCAGAATCCTGACACCACCACTGCTAACAAGACAAACCAAACTGAACTCCACAGCAAGGCAAGTGTCGCTGGACCAGCAATGCTGGCCTTCGTTTTCTCTGCCGCCAGCCGGTAAGTCAGCCGTTCCCCTGGACTCTCCGTGATCGCACTGCCCTTGGGGACACTGGGCAATGGCTTACCATCATCTGCAGAAGGCCCAAGCATCTCGATGGATCCTGCCATTTTGGCGATCGCAGATCGACGTTCACTGCTGGCGCCGATTCTCGCCAACCGATAGAGCAAGCTCGCCCCACCAGTCACTAAAGCTGCCAGCGAAAGAACGCCTATCACCCACGTACTAAGCCCCGTACGCAATGCGTCCGTCGGTACCTGAGCCACGCTTTCAGGAGCAACCTCGTTGATGAGAACCAACGACAATCCAAAAACCCCGACAAGAAAGACCGCTGCGTAGAAAGCGACTTCACCTGCCTCGCCAGCGAGCGAGTTTCCCAAATTGCGTTTCCCTCGCTTTTTACTCCATGGTTTTGGAAAACGGGGCATGACTATTTCTGCCTGATAGTTCAACGAACTCAACCAACGCACAATTCCATTCGCGTGCACCACGCACCAACGCAATCCTCATCTGCCGGACAGTTGAAGTCACAACAGACCGGACGTGGGCAGGCGAGACATCCGCTCACCCGCTGTCGTGATTGCCATGCAACCGAAAGGCCAGACAAACGCATGATGCTCGTCGTGTGGCGCATCGAGTCAAAACCAATCCAGCCAAAGCTCAAAGCAAGCTAGATCCAGATTTCACAGTACGATATTTCACAGTACGATTCTGACACGGGTACATTACAAGACG
>JAPKCI010000038.1 GCA_028823035.1 Rubripirellula sp. | reverse complement strand
ATTCGACCACCGGTCACTAACATTCGACCACCGGTCACTAACATTCGACCACCGGGCACTAACATTCGACCACCGGTCACTAACATTCGACCACCGGTCACTCTGCCGCCATCAGTCATTGGCAACAATAACGGTTTGGGTAATGGTCGTGTGCTTGGCGGAGGCCGTACGCTGCCAGGAAATTTAGGACCTGCGCCGGGTGGTCAGTTGGGAAATTTGGTTGGGAAGATGCCAAATATTACGGAGAGCAACAGAAGGTTTGACAACATTCTTGAAAATCTCGGAACGGCGAATGCGAAGCCGTTGGAATTGGAAGAGCTTCGCAAGGAGTTGCCAAAGTTAATGTTGCCGTCGAAAGAGAAATTGGCAACAAATTCCGAACAGTTCAAAATGTTGACGGGTGCAAAGAAGATGATGTCGAGTCATTTCGGAATGGGAGCACACTGTCACTGGTGGGCTGATCTGCTGTGTGGATGGCATTGGCAGCGTCACGGTTGCCACTGGGTCGATATCTGCGGTGTGCCAAACTACTGGTCGTGCTGGACACCGTGTCACTACCGTGTTGTCTGGTGCCCCTCGATTCATGGTCACGCGCAAACTGCCTGGTACTTTGGGATTGAGAGTTTTCTGATTCCTGATCTGTGTGCTTTAGGCGTTCATGAAGTATCACCCTACTCGCCAGCTGCCTTGGCCGGTTTGATGCCTGGTGACATGATCTTGAGCGTGAATGGCTACGCTTTGGACAGCGAGTCCGTTCTGCCCGAGATGATCCAACGCTCAGGTGGTATCTTAAATATTGAGGTTTACCGTGATGGGTTTGAAGCACCCGTGGTCGTGGATGTTCGACTGCGACGCTTACGAATCACGACCCACTAGACTTCCGGTTTGCAGATACAGAAAACCCAACGCAATGATGCGTTGGGTTTTTTTGTGCGATCAGCCAGAGAGTAGTCTTCACGACAGTCATGCGAATTGGATTTTGATCATTTGGAGTTCACTTCAGTAAGAATCCTGTGCCATGCAGCGATGGATGTCTGCAGGTTGTTTTTTTTGTCGCCGGGAACGGCATAGCATTGCAAGGCGACATCACCGGAATAACCGATCGTCTTCAGAATGGTGAAGAGTTCACTTTGCGTGAAGGTTCCCTTATCCAGCGTTTGAATCAAGTCACTCCAGTTCTCGCCATCCTCGTTTGCACCTGATGTGCTGACTGCAAACAGGTGGGGTGAGGCCTGCTTGAGCACGCGTTCCAATGTTTCTGCTTTTTCGTTTTTCAGAAAGTGGCACAGATTGAACATGATGCCGAGGTTGGGATGTCCGACTTTTTTGACCAGTTCGATCGCCTGTGGCATGGTGGCAATGGCGTTGCCATGATGTGGGTAGAGGGCGACACGAATCTTGAGTCGGGCTGCCATGGCTGCCGTTTGCCGTACCGCTTCGACCGTGTTTGGCGACATGCGACTGACCGTCAATTCAATGATTGCATCTCGATTCGCCAACGGTTTGACGGTTTCTTCTAGGATAGGAGTGTCGTTGACGTTCAAATAGACGCTGGCAACTCGCATGTTTGCTTTATCGTACGCAGCGACTCGATCTGCGAGTTTGCTTCCTTTGTCGAAAACCTGACCGACTCCGGCGTAGCCGTGCTGCTTCAAAAAAGCGGCTTCTTGTTCGGCTGTTCCGAAGCCAAGTCCATTTTGAAATGCGTAGAAATCGGGTTGGAAATTGGCAGCCGCTGGTTTGGCAGTGACACTGTCCTGAGCGTGAATGTTGTGCGTTGAGACAGCGGGGCAACCAGCTAGCAGGAAAAAAATCAAGACAAGGGTAATCGAACGCATGGAAGTGTCTCACGAGTGATACTTCATGGTTTAACTGCAACCGTGAAGCAAGTGCTGGTCTGTAGGTTGCCCGCTTGGCTGTGACGCTAATCATTGACCGGACTTGCCGGCCAGACCGTGTCAGGCGATGCACTGATTCTACTCGAAGAGTTTTGACGTAAACAGACTCGGCCAAGAGATTTACGATGGATGCAGGAACGCTCAGGCCGTTCGACGCCCAGGGTGTCGTCGGCGATGACTCTCTTGGGGTGTTTGCCTGTGGACTCGGATTGCCATTGGAGTGACAGGTGTCGAGTCAGCATTGATGCTAGGACGACGACGATTTCGGACAACGAAAAATGTGACGGTAAGCAACAGTGTCAGCGGTGCGAGGACGGCAAGCAGCTGAATACCACGTTTGAACCCTTGATCGATCAGGTCGCTACCATGATTGGCAAGAGTGGTGATTTTCAGGTCGACGGCCTGATCGACCTGATGCAAGGTGCGTTCACCGAGTTGGCTTAAATCCTCGGTGGTTGCCATTCGTTCTTGGTGAATCGCCAGTAGTACCGCCTTGCGCTCGGTTTCAAGTCCCCCCATCACCGCGATTCGTTCCTGCTGAAGCTGACCCACTGTTTCTGCTCGCATCTGGTCAATGGCCAGCATTGTGGCTTCACGTTCTGTACGGATTGCATCGTGAAGCAGATTTCGTTCTCGCTCTATCAGATTCGGCATGGCCTGCGTGGTGTCCGCAATTCTGGCGACCCCATCAGCTGCCAGAGATATGTTTTGCAATGAGGTTGTGACTGCTGTGCTTTCCATGGCTTCCAACAGCATCAACTCTCCGTTCCACCGTGCCTGCTTGGGTAGGAATTCAGCGTACATGGATGAGAGTCGTTGCACCTGATCCAGTTGCTCGTTAATGTCGCCCACGATGCCCAATAATTCGGGTTCGTCGATTTTGATGTGGTCGATGTATTTGGTGTAATTCGCTGTGATCGATGCCCGGTTAAAGTAGAGGTCGTTGACGGGATGGTCTGCGGTAAAATCAGTGACAAAGGATTCGTCGATTGGCAGATCATTGCCGAGCAGTTGCAAGACGTCACTCATCACCAATTCGATTTGTTCGCTGGCGAGGATGGCAATGCTCTGGGAGTCTCCAAAGAGTGGATCCTCGGTCGGTCTCTGGAATAGTTCCAGTGACTGTTTGTTTAAAATCCAGATGTCAAAGTACGCCCCAAGAGGGTCTCGCCGTGATGCGGCTTGAAAACAGTTGGCGATGCCGTTTGTTTTCCACATCAGTGCATGCTTGCGGATCTGCGGATCGTTATTTTCCGCGAGGATTTGATCTGCGGCCTGCTCTATCTGGCTTGAGAACTGAAGAACAAGGTCATCAAGCACAATCCTCAACTGTCGCGATGAGACGTTGGCGTCTGCACTCTGCTGTTCCAGCAGGCCATCGTTGGAGCGGATCGTCTGGCAGCCCAGTAAGGTCATGGCTGCGATGAGGATCAAGGCCCAGTAAGGGAAGATTGATGAACGGTTCATCCGTTTTTATTAGCAGGATCCCGAGAAATCAGCAAGCGAAGTCGCATGGGTGCTTGTGTTCGGATGTTTTCGACCGTGTCTATGTCAGACGTTGAGTGCCCTTTTTGCTATCACTCTTGTTTGTCGTCGATATCAAGTTCAAAAGAGGTCACCAAGTCCCGGTCCTGATAGCCGAAACGGGCGGTCAGGTTCCCCGACTGTAGTTGGCCAATTCTTTCGTGAGCATCACGCTGAAAACTGACGGGTTCAACAGTCAGTCTGCCACCGGGCCGCATTTGAAAAAACTTGCCATCGTCCTTGCCTTCGCTGAGGTACTCGGTGATCAACAGAAACTGGTTGACGTTGGTGCGGTGTCCGGCGTCCCAACGCGTCTTGCAGAATTCAAGCATCAGACCGCTGTCTGCGTAGTATTGATTGGCAAGAGTCGCAAATGCTTCTTGCGGAGAATCCAGAAAGAATTGCACATTACCTCGAGAATATGCTCGGTCAAATTTCGGCTTGCCCGCAAAATAGTTGACCCACGCATCTCGCCATGTTTCTTTTTGACCATCCCATGCACCGATTCGGCGAAAGTTTGTCTTGGTAGCCTCCATGTCGATTCCGCGAGATGGTGGTGATCGGTAGACAACATGTGGTCCCGCTGACTGTGCCAGTCCCGCATACTTTCTTTCGTATAGGTCGGGGCGTTTTTTTCGGCCCACCGTGTCGAGCATGTTGTGTGCCAGTTCGTGGGCAAGGCAGATCAGGTAGACGTCGGTCACACCGGGGCGAGGTGAATCGGCCGCAAAACTGTTTTCGGGCCGGCCCAGTGGAAGATCAAAGATGTTGATGCCGGAACGGGATCGAATCTTTTGTGTTTTCAAGGCCGGGCCGAGCCATCCGGCGACCGTGATGGTTTCTACGTCCCACGTCTCGCGGGGTATTTCCTTCATCAGGCGAATCATGGCATCGAGATGTTCAGACGTGGCTGTGTTGTTGTCGATGAATAGCACACCGAGGTCGACAAGCAGCGTTCGATAGCCGGAAGTGAAACCGAGTGATTCGGCGACCCGTTGCCGGTTGGGTTTTGAGTCCGGAAGGCTTTCGAGCAGCACGACCCAGTATTGCGCAGCAAGAATCGGCAGGTGAGGATCCTGCTGTAGATCAAAGTGCTGGCGTCCCAGATATTCTGGATACTGACTGGCCATGCGTGCCAGAGAATCGAAGAGTGTTTGCCTCGCCGCAGTTGGAATCAGTCCACTGCGGAGATCTGCCTGCAGTGCTGTGAGGGATCCGAAAATTGCGTCGCGGACGGTGGAATCTTCCTGCAGTTTCTGACCCAGGTTCGTCTTGTATTCGGCCAGAAGATTCTGGAATGTCTGCAAGCGTGATGGAAAACCAATCCCTTTCATCCAGAAAATCTGACCGTTTTTTCCACCACTGATTAGATCCAGGACACCGTCCCCATCCAGATCAGCTAATTCGGGTGTCGTGTCATCCCCGTTGAGGTTTCGGATGTTGAGGTGTTTACCGTTGTCCCAATTGAGTTGCCGCCCACCTTGTAACGCGGGTTCAGATTGACCGGTGTCGTGACGGTACAGCGTGACGCTTCCCCAGTTCAGTCCCAGCAACAGATCGAGTTCATGATCACCGTCGAAATCCAGCACTCGGGGATGTGAGTTGTAGGCGATTCTGATCCCGCAGAAAGGCTTCCCGGTTGCAAATGCGATCTCTGTTTCAGACCCTTGGTTGCGATGCCACTGCACGATACCGTCGAACGAACCTGTGATCAGATCGAGTCTTCCGTCCTGGTCCCAGTCAGCGAGATCAAAACGCGCATCGCAGCCCGGTTGGACTTCGACGGTTGTACCGTGTTCCACAAATTCCGGTTTCTTGATCGTGCCGATGTTTTCATGGATCGTTACCATTCGACGCGAATGGCCTACCACGAGGTCTGGTAGCTTGTTTCCGGCAACCTGCGCCAAGGCGATGCCGGTGTAGGAATTTCCCCATGTCGATTTCTGACCCGCGACCAACGATTCTTGTTCGGCGAAGACCGGGTTTTTGCGGTCTCCCTGATTGCGAAACAGCCAGAGTTTTCCCTCGCCGTCACCAACTAACAGGTCCATGTCTCCGTCATGATCCCAGTCATAGCAGCGTGCTGATACGTGGTTTTGAAGCTTGATAGTGGACCCGTTACTTTGGATCGGAACAGCGTCAGCGTAGGTCATCGTCGCGGTCGGTGATTGCGCCGGATCCGCAGCAGATACTTTCGGGGTCACGCTACTAAGATCCAGCAGCAATGCCAACGTAAGTACTGCAGGTAATCCCGTTCTCAGGTCGAGATGGTTCATGAAATGACGGCCGTAGAGTGGTGGGTTTGCGTGGGCAGCAACAAGTAAGCGTTGCGTTGAACGACTGCATTGTAATCCATCTGTCGATGCCCGAAATTTGCCATCGCATTGGCAAGTTTGGGAAGGTAACACGCGGACATGCACGAGGTGCAGACTGTTTCTAAATGCCATTGGTCAACTTTGCTCAAGCAACGCCATTGGATCGCTGGACAACAGGGACTCGTTGGAACCGCCGTTGGCAAACTTGCGATGGTCATGAAGCAGGCGAACACTATAAGACAGAGGGCATGTCGATGATCCGTGAGTCGATCCCGCGATTGCCTACCGGTTGCAATCATAAAGTCCTCTCGACTGATCTCGAGTGTTGAGCAGGCTTAGCTGTCGGAGTATTTTTGCTGCGGCGATTGGTCACGCACCTGAACGCGGTTTGCTGACGACAAACGGAGAGACGTGTTTGATCGCCGCTGATTGTTAAGAGTAAATCCAATTCGCGGTCTACACATAAGAGTTTGATGAGTTCGCCCCGGGCGGAATCTACATCCTACGGCGACATGAGCGTACTAACGCGAGGCCGTTTGCCATCCAGTTGGGTTGGATCGACGGGTTGAGTACAGATGAGATCAGCCGACCAATGCAGATGAGACCTGACCAGGTGGAAGAAATCGTTGGGAATGGACAAGACGGTTGACGTTAGCCATCAGGTGCTTTCACCTAGTGGCTTCCGAGGGTGTGTCCGTCTTAGCGTCTGATGGGGTCTGTTGGGTCAATTGCTGTTCGATCAATTCGGCGACGCGGTTGCCAACGATCTGGCATCCAGCAGGTGAAAGGTGGATGCCGTCTTGTCTCAAAACATTCGCTGCACCGCTGGTCTTGACGATCGCATTCAGATCATTGACCAAAATGTTTTGTTCCTTTGCAATTTCGCGTGCGGCAGCATTGAACTGGTCGACGTCCCGATTGCGACGAACTAGTCGTCCATAGGTCTGCGAGCTTTGCTGGCGATTTTCGTCCACGGCGGTTGTTAACGCGAAAACGATGGTGGCATCTGTGATCTCTGCCAGCTTTTCCAGAATCAGCTGAAGGTTGCGTTTGTATGTTTTCAGGTTGTGACGCGTCTTGCCGGTCTTGGCGTTCAGGAACATGTCGTGCAGGCCAACATTGATATGGACCAGGTCTGGGTCACGGTTCTTAAGCCATCGATCAAGATTGTCGAGGGTGTAGGCGGTATGTTGGCAATTATCCTTTGGGGTCCAAACGATCGCCTTGTCTTGAAGAGCGTCACGCACAACCTGCTGGTAGTTGATGCGGATTGAGTCACCGAGCAACACAACTTGCCAAGGAGGTGTAGACGCCAGTCGCGAATTTTCCTCGGCGATGCAAAGTTCACTACCCATCAGAATTGCGAAGACGATGGCAAGTGAGGGCGGGATACGCATGGTGTGCCTGAGAGCCTGAGACGGTCGGATGTGAACATCTATCTAAAGAGACGCCCTGCGGGCGTTAGGGTGTGCGATGCACCGATGAAAAGTCACTGCAGTGCTGGACTGCAGTAACCTGATGATCTTGCGTCTGCAAAGGGATGCTTAGAACTTGGTAGTCGGTTCGGTCAGTTCAAGTTCCTGGATCCAGATGTTTCGATACCGGACGTCGTGCCCTTCGTTTTGCAGTTTCAGGCCTCCGGGGACATCGGTAATGCCACGCCCTCCATCATTCCCACCATCGATGCCCGAGTTGGCTCCACCCCAGACTTGAGTGATTTGCACATCGGAGTGGACTTTCTTGCCGTTGAAATACATGCTGACCATGGCTTTTTTAACTCGCTTTCCATTTTCGAAGCGTGCTGCGCGGAACATGATGTCGTACGCGTTCCACTTGGCGGTGCCATTGTAGGCATCATAGGGAGACTCGGTTTCATTGATCACGGCACCCATTCCGTGCGGCGTCTTGTCTCCATCGAGAACCTGAATCTCATATCGATTCTGGAGGTAAACACCACTGTTGCCACGCTTCTTTGCGACCAGGAATTCAATGTGCAGCCGAAAGTCTCTGTATTTTTTTTTCGTCACCACATCGGCAGTGCCATATTTTCCGCCGGCTGCTGCTGGATCCTGGGTCATCAGAACAGTTCCATCATCAACGGGGTCGGGCAAGATCTTCCATTTGATAGGAAGGGATGAACTGAATCGGGGGCCTTTCCAGTACGTCCATTTGGCGTCGAGCATCTCGCGGGAACCGTCAAAGATTACTTCGGATCCTGCGATGGGTTTTGCACCAACGCCAATGTGGTCATCGGCCTGCAGGGATGTACCCAGTGCGAGCAATACGGCGAGAGAAAGAAGCGTAGGCAATGGAAGGCTTGAGCTTGTCATGGTGGTCCTCGCGTCGATGTTTGCGCTGGGTTGAAATTTGGCTGGAAGGATCGAAACCCGATCAACAGGATAGCGAAAGGCGGCTCGGGTTGTGTCGATGGGAGTCAATCAAGAGTGGGAATGAGTCGATTGCGACGGGGTTGGTGGTTGCAGTGTCCGATTTTGGGGCTTTGGACCCATGGGGAGGCGACTTCTGAATGGGAGCGGCTCAAGCGATGATGTCGTGCACAACGTTGCCGTGAACGTCGGTCAGGCGAAAATCGCGACCCGAGTAACGGTAGGTCAGACGTTCATGGTCCAGTCCCATCAGATGCAGGATGGTGGCATGCAAGTCATGAACGTGAACTCGATCCTGGACCGCCGAGCATCCAAATTCATCGGTTGCGCCATAGGTGAACCCTGGTTTGACACCTCCGCCCGCCATCCAGACGGTGAATCCATAGTGGTCATGGTCTCGTCCTTTTTGTCCCTCAGACGTTGGTGCGCGACCGAATTCACCACCCCAGATGACCAATGTTTCATCCAGCAGTCCGCGTTGTTTCAGATCCTTGATCAGAGCGGCGATCCCTTGATCGCATTCACGAGCAAGACGCGCATGCCCACCTTTAATGTCGCCATGTCCTGTATCCCAGGCAATGTCATAGCCATCGATCGAATGTGACAGTTGCACCATTCGGACGCCACGCTCAACAAGTCGTCGGGCAAGCAGGCATCCTTTGGCGAATTCACTCTCACCATACATATCGTGGGTTGGCTTTGTTTCACTTTCCGTATTGAAGGCCTCAGGGACGGCGAATTGCATTTTGAATGCCATTTCCATCGCCTGAATACTGGCCTCGAGTTGTTGGTCCTGCTGCTGTCGTTGGAGATCCAGTCGGTTGAGCTGGGCGAGTAATTCAGCCTGCTGTCGTTGTTCTACACGGGGAAGATGCGGGTTCTTGAGATCGCGAAGAATCTGATCAGGTTTCATGCTCGCGATGTTGGCGTAGACGCCAGAGTAGGCTCCGGGCAGGAACGAGTTACCCCAGTTGGCAGCTTTGCCGCGTGGTTGGGCTCGTGGGCTCATGGCAACAAAGCCTGGTAGTTCCTGATTCTCCGTGCCCAGCCCGTAGCAAAGCCACGAACCCATGCTGGGGCGACTCGGTTGAAGATGTCCGAGATTGAACATCAACATGGCACCCGCGTGCTCAGGAATGTCAGTGTGCATGGAATGAATAAAACAAATATCGTCAACGCACTGGGCCGTGTGTGGAAAAATGTCGCTGACCCACTTTCCAGATTGACCGTATTGCTGAAAACCAAAGGGCGATGGAAACAAACCGTTCTTTGTATTCCGCAGCGTTTTTCGATCGACCGTCCCCGGACGTTCTCCTGCATGTTTGGCGATTAACGGTTTGTAGTCGAAAGTATCGACTTGTGAGGGGCCACCGGGCATGAACAGTTGGATCACATGCTTTGCTTTTGGGGCAAAGTGTGGAAGCTTCGGCGACAGTAGTGACGTGGGGACGCCGACCTGTGGTGTACCGGCCTGTGTCGTGCCTGCCAGCATACTGGCGGCAGCAATTGTCCCAAATCCAGAACCGATTCGGTGCAAGGCATCACGGCGAGATACGGGTGGCAGTGGGTTGCGATGTGGCATGTCGGGTTCCGGCAAGGACAGTGACGTTCGTAGTGGGGGATCAGGTCAGAATCAGGTGCGGCTTCATGAATCAACGAATGTACATGAATTCATTTGCGCTCAGCATGACCTGGCAGTATTGCTGCCAACGGTCGGTAGCGGCGTGCTGTGTAGCTTGCGGGGCGAGGAATTGGTTGGCGATCACCAGTTCTTGGTGTGTTGGGGGACGGCCATACAGCAGCGAATACGCGAGCATGATTCTTGCCTCATCGTTCGTTGCTTGCTGTTGCAGTTGGCTTGATAGTGCTTTTGCGCGGTTGATCATGAATTGACTGTTCATCATGAACAGGAACTGTTGGGGGATGACGTTGGAGGTGCGTTTTGCGGCGCTGGCACGCGGGATCGGGAAGTCGAACAGTCTGAGGAAATCATCCGAGCCTTGTGGCTCGTTACGGCTGACTTTGGCATACAGGGTTCGGCGCTGGCTATTGACGATCCGGTCAATGGACGGTCCACCGAGGGTGGTGTCGAGTTCACCGGTGACGGCCAGCAGGGAGTCACGCCATGTTTCGACATCCATACGGCGGGGAGGCATTCGCCATAGCAGTCGGTTATCCCCGTCGGCCAGGAAGGCCTGTTCATGGAAGTCGCTGCTGCTTCGATAGGTGGCCGAGTTCATGATCAACCGGTGCATGGATTTGATGGACCAGTCCGATTTCAAGAATTCCGCTGACAGCCAGTCGAGCAGTTCAGGGTGGGTCGGGGGTTCGCCCAACGTGCCAAAGTTGCTGGGTGTTCGGACCAGTGCTTTACCGAAGTGATTCATCCAGATCCGGTTGACGATCACGCGGGCCGTCAGCGGGTTGGAGGGACTTACGACAGCTTGGGCGAGTTGTATTCTGCCGCTGCCTTCGTTGAAATGTTGCCGTTCTTCACCCTCGACAATTCGCAGAAAGCGGCGCGGGGCTATCTCCCCGGTCTTCAACAGGTTTCCCCTCAAGGCGATCTTCATGTCGTTCCCACCGAAATCTTCGATGGTATGGGCAAAGTCATATTTGGGAGGAGCTGAGGCGTTGAGTTCCTTGACTTTGTCCTGCCAACTCTTGATCTCGGATTTTTCCTGTTCAGTGGCTTCCCGCTTTGCATCGGCTGCCTGTTTCTGGATCTGTTTGACTTTGTCCTGAGTTTCTCGGATTCTTCTTTGGTGGTCGTGGTACGCCTTTTGGATCTCCGCATCGACCAGTGGTGTTTCGGTCTCGCGGGTGTTGTTGAAGATACCTGCGATCGAATAGTAATCCTGTGTTGGAATCGGATCGAATTTGTGATCGTGGCACCGTGCGCAGGCCACGGTCAATCCGAGGAATGCGCGCGAGAACGTGTCAACGCGATCATCCAGAGTTTCGCTTTTGGCCTGAGCAATACTTTCAGGATCACCGCCATCGGAGGAATAGAAGGGGCCGAGTGCGAAGAAACCGGTGCCGATGGCTGACTGGCTGTCAACTTGGTCACCTGCGATCTGTCGACTGACGAAGTCGTTGTACGGCATGTCTGTGTTGAAGGCTGATACAACCCAGTCTCGATATCGCCACGCTTCGGGGTGTGGGCGATTGTCTTGGCTCCAACCTCCAATGTCGCTATAGCGTGCAACATCAAGCCAGTGCCGGCCCCATCGCTCGCCATATTGTGGGCGTTCCAGCAATTCATCGATCATTTGGCTGATGACCATGTCTTGCTGTCCCGGATCAGCATTGATGCCAGTTACCCAGCGGGCAAGTTGATCGGGCGAGGGAGGTATTCCCAGCAGGTCAATGAAGCAGCGTCTGACCAGAACGGCAGTTGTGGCCGGTGCGGGTTGCTTCAAGTCATGTTCATGCAGGCGTGCCGCGACAAACTGGTCGATCGGGTTTTTGATCTGAGCAGCATCTCCGGGCGAAGGAGGTGTTGGTCGTTCAATCGGCTGCCATGCCCAGTGTTTTCGCAGTGCCTTCCAGTCATAGCCCTGTTCAGGATCCGAGGAACTGGCGGGTACCTCGTCAGGCCACGGTGCGCCCCACGTAACCCACTGTTCCAACGCTGCGATTTCAGCATCGGCAAGTTTCTGGTTGGGAGGCATTTCGTTTGTGTCATATCGGACCGATTGAATCAGCAGGCTTTCCTCGGGCTTGCCAGGAACAATGACAGCTCCTGTTTCACCACCCCGCATGATTGCTGCCTGGCTGTCGAGTCTAAGGCCTGCACCCAGTTTTTTGGATTCTCCGCTGTGACATTCGTAGCAGTGATTGACCAGAAGCGGTCGAATTTTTGTTTCGAAGAACTCAAGTTGTTGCGCGTCGGATCCTTGGGCGGCAGTGATCCAAAGACAATTCGCGACTAACCACGCGAGGCTGTTCCTGAATCGCCGCCGGTGAACCGGAGATTTGTCGTTGTGTTGCGCAATGACGACCGATGGCATGACGATTGGTAGGGCAGGGCGTTGGTGGGTGACTATCACAAGCGGCAGGGAGATTTGAAGTTGGCGGGATGGCGGTTGCCACGGCTTGAAGCACTCAGCAAACATTTGTTCCAAGGGTGACGGATGTCGGTGTCTGTCTTGTGATGTCAGTTGAGGGCGTCCGGAGGAATCCGGTTCGACTCAAACCATTATGTACACTTTTCCTGCCAGACGGGAAATTGCAGACAGTTGATCAGGAAATCTTCCTGAAATTTTGCTCCTGTGCGACGCCTCAGTGGCAGGGCGAAAGATGAGGCGGAACGACGTCGATATAGCTGAGGGGTGATGTCACCGGTTGCAGGGCTGCACAGCATTGAGGATGGCATCCTGTTTGCCGCAGGATTCAGCCCCTAGGGACGGCAACTACATCCTGAGCCCCCCCAAGTAGCTGAAACCTGACAATCTGTGCTGCGGGTGGATTCGTTCAGTGCGGTGGTATCACGAGGACTGGAACAAATCGCGGGTGGCGGGTATCACAACAGTTCTAGGGTCGGATTCTGAGTCGGGTCCTTCTGACGTTCGGCAAGCCGAAAGGTGATGATTTTTTCAGATCGGGGATAAAACATGACAGAGACTGCCTATCACTCATCACGAGAGTTGCAAGAGCGAATCACACCGACAGAGGTGCTGGAGTTATTTCGCGAGGGAAACCAGCGTTTCCAGAAAGGAGACCGTTTTCCGCGTGACTATGCAGCATTAGTCAAAGCAACCTCAGGCGGCCAGACGCCATTAGCCGCTGTTCTTGGTTGCATTGATTCCCGCGTGCCTGTCGAAATGGTCTTTGACCTGGGGATTGGAGATGTTTTCAGTATTCGGGTTGCCGGTAACATTTCCGGCAGCAAATCGTTGGGTAGCATCGAGTACGCGGTGGCTGTTGCAGGTGTAAAACTGCTGCTTGTGCTTGGGCACACCCGCTGTGGCGCAGTCACTTCGTCAGTCAAGTTGCTTGGCGATAAAAAAGACGTGACAGAAGCAACGGGTTGCAAACACTTGCACAAGATTGTGGATGAAGTCGCACCCTGCATCGATGAGAGTGAATTTGAGACATTCAAAGCGATGGACCCCGAGACGCAGAACGCATTTGTCGATGAAGTAGCAAAGCGAAATGTTCTTCGCGCAATCAGTGAGATACTTCGACAAAGTGACGTGATTCAGCAGGCCGTTGACGCCGGGAATCTGATGGTGGCCGGTGGCATGTATGACGTTGAAACCGGCGATGTCACGTTCTTGACAGATTGATGTCTGGTTCCGTCACCGCATGGCTGTCCGGCGTAATGATTTTCAATCGCTCAGACAGGATTCTCAGCAGTTGAAATGGTTTCGCCATTGTCGATGCCAAGCCGTGTGATGAAATGAAGACTGCGGCCGAAGCACCAGTTTGCCCAGAACGGATAAAGGCCAAGCTGGGTACAGTAGTCCTCGCGGTGCAACCTCAGTTCTTCAAAGGCGGTGTCCCATTGCCGGGGCCGCCAGTAGTTGTGTGGCAATTTCACACCGAAGCGTCGATTGCCGACCTCGTCCATGAATCGCAGGGTCGGCTGGGCAAAGAGTCCACTGACAAGATGGTCTTTGATGACAAGACCACGGCGGGCAACACGCACAGCCTCTCGCAGCAGAATCATGGGATCTTCGGTGTGGTGCAGGACATCCGAAAACAGCACGTAGTCGTGGGATTTGTTCGCTGCGGGGATCGTCTGACCGTCAAAGACATCAACCGGGATGTGCGTATGTTCCCGGACCAGCGTGTCGAGGCCTTTGAAATGTAGCGTTGCTTTGCGGTCGAGAATTGCTGCTGCTAGACCACCGTCTCCTGATCCCACGTCCAAGACCGTCGCATCTTCGGGGAGCAGTTGCGAGAAATGGTCCGCCAGCACGGTTAGTCGACGTGACTTGACGTAGTTTTCGTGAATCGACTCGATTCCCATGCAGTGCTCACGATCAAGGGTTTACCGGCTCACGGATCATTCGTCGCTGAAGGTCCAACGGGTCAGCATGTCACGATCTTTGATCAGGAATCCGTCATTGAGTAGAACGGGCGGAGCCCACGTGGAGGTTTCGGCGACTCGATAACTTGCCACCAGTTTAGTGTCCGCACCCTCCGCAGAAAGCACTTTCAGCTCACCATTGTCGATCAAGGCAAGGATGTGACCGGGAACCGATAGAAACGTCACATTCTGACCTGATCGGCCACGGCTTTGCCACAGGACCTCTCCATTATCAGGATTCAGGCAAAAGAGTTGGCCGCTGTTGTAGTGCGAGAAACCGTACAGCAGGCTTTCATTCATGACCGCGGTACTCATGTCGAGAGCGACTTTTGGTTGGTGCCAGTTTTCTTTGACAAGCCAGCCATCGTTTTTTTGCTGCGGTTCAAAACTGTGAATTCCCCGATTCTCGGCACCCAACAGGATCTGGCCCTGGTGGATCGTGGGAGTCGGCATGTTCTGATTGTGACCCTCATGGGGGAATGGCTGCTGCCAAAGCAACTTTCCGGTCGCGACTTCAATGCCTGCCAACGTATTGTGATTCCAGTCGATGATTTGTGGCACACCAGCGAAATCGGCCAACAAGGGTGACGAATACGAAGTGCCCTCCGTGCCTTGCGTCCAGACTTCTTTGCCGGTGGCGGTATCCAGAGCGACCAGAGTGCCTCGTTCGTCATTTCCGAAGTGAACGATGACAAGGTTGTCGACAACGATCGGGGATGCCGAGACTCCCCAGTACGGATGGCTCTTGGCGAACCGTGCGTTGTAGTCTCGCTTCCAGAGGACGTTGCCGGTTTCTATTTCCCGGGCGATCAATGTTCCCGTGATACTCATGGTGAAGAGACGTCCGTCGGCCAGGACGGGGCATGATTTGGGGCCTTTGCCATGTTGTTCCCCCCCCCCACCCATCTTGAACGGTGTCGGCTCGGTTTGTAGCCAGCGAATATTGCCCGTATCCAGATCGACACACCATGCGACTTCTTGATCATCTTGCCGGGCATGTTGATAAACGTGACCGTCAGCCAAAAGAGGGGATCCGTAGCCAGCACCGACCTTGATGCGCCAACGCGGTTGGATGGCATCGGGCCAGGCTTGCGGAAGTTTGACATCACTTACCCAGCCATTGCGGTTAGGACCGAGCCAACCTGTCCATTCGGGTTCGGCCGCCGATGCGGAGTGAAGACAAAGGTAGATCGCGCTGATAGCAATTGCCCAGCGGAATGGACGAGGGTTATTTTGCATTGGTTGGGGCATGCCATTCAGGAGGTGAGAGGGGAGCCAAACTGATTTCCCATCTTCTTTCTACAAAATATTGTGATTTTGTTGGCGGATCAATCAGGCAGAACATCCTCTCCTTAATAGTGACGGAGCCTTCGATGCCAGTTGGCGACTACGGGGCACAGGGATGGTTGCCATTACCGGCATCGAATGATGGTGAGTACGGTGTGGGGCACACACATGCATGGGGCTGTGAATGCGTGTTGTCCTCACCGTGCTTACCTGAAGCATGAATCTCTGACAGTGACTTGCAAATACATCGTTGGGGCAATCATCGACGAAGCTGAATCAATGCTGTGAATTTGGATGGCCGATCTCGACGGCATCGCCCTGAGTCTGGTGGTTATCCGTTGATTGGATTGATTGCGGCTTTGCCCCGTCGTCTCGCCGCTGATGATCACTGTTTGATAGCGTTGTGTGGGCACTACTTGATCTTGTTTTTCGATCGGAGCAACTCGATGACAGCGTCGGCGCAGGTATCGATATTTTGTTTTGCTGCGTCGAGCACCAGATCGGGTTCAGCGGGGGCTTCGTACTTTGCTGTGACACCGGGGAAGTTTGGCAAATTCCCTTCGTCGGCTTGCTTGTACTGTCCTTTGGTATCGCGTGCGCGGCAGACATCTATTGATGTGGCAACATGCACGACCAGGAATCGTTCCTCACCAATCAGCATCCCGACTTTCTGGCGGACATCTTCAGAGGGAGCGACAAAGGAAGCCAGGCAAATCAAACCGGCATCATTCAAAGTGTGGGCAAGGTGGCCGCTACGCCTCAGATTTTCGCTTCGGTCCTCAGCGGTGTAGCCCAAATCACGGTTCAGACCTCGGCGGACGTACTCGCCGTCGATCATGGCTACCGCGCGTCCCTGTTCGAAGAGTTTGCGTTCCACAGCCATACCGATGGATGTTTTCCCGCTGCCAGTCAATCCTGTCAGTAGCACGGTTGCTGGTTGTTGTCCAAAGCGGGCAGAACGTTCTTCAGCGGAAACGGCAGAAACTTCGTTGCTGTCATCATCTGATTTTACTTCATCATCCCACACCGACTTGGGTGACCCGTCTCCCGATTTATCGAGGATCATGCCGGAGGCGACGGTGGCGTTGGTGATCCGGTCGACCACAATGAACGCGCCGGTGTTCCGGTTGCGGCGATAGGCATCAAAGTGAATGGGTGCGTTGAGTGAAATGCTGACGCGACCGATTTCGTTCAGGCCAAGTTCTGGTGCCGGATCGCGGTGCAGTGTGTTGACGTCGACTCGGTACTTGAGCGAATCAATGGTGCCGGGTTGTGTCTGTGAAGTATGTTTGAACAGGTAAGTCTTGCCGGGAACCATCGATTCGGAATCCATCCAGACCAGCATGGCTTCGATCTGGTCGCGTGATCTCGGCAGGTTGCCGGGGCGGACGATCATGTCGCCGCGACTGGCATCGATCTCATCTTCCAGCGTGAGGGTGATCGACAATGGCACGAAGGCTTCTTCCAAGGCTCCATCAAAGGTGACAATTTCCTTGACCTTGGATGTTTGCCGACTGGGCAATACCATGATTTCTTCGCCCGGCCGAATGATTCCCGATGCGATTGTTCCGCAGAATCCGCGGAAATCCAGATTGGGGCGACTGACGTACTGGACTGGCATGCGAAAGTCCTGCAGATTCCGGTCGCTTCCGATGTAGACCGTTTCCAGGAAGTTCATCAGCGTGCTTCCGCTGTACCAGGGCGATTTTTCGCTGCGATCCACGACGTTGTCGCCGTCTAACGCACTGATCGGGATGAAGTGCAGGTCAGGCAGGTCCAACCGCATTGCGAACGATCGATACTCGTCACAGATCTCGTTGAATCGGCCTTCGTCAAAATCGACCAGGTCCATTTTGTTGACGGCAACGATCACATGCCGGATGCCCAGCAACGAGACGATGAAACTGTGGCGTCGTGTTTGGGTTAAAACGCCATGTCTCGCGTCGATCAGGATCACAGCCAGATCAGCGGTGCTGGCCCCAGTCGCCATGTTGCGAGTGTACTGCTCGTGACCAGGCGTGTCGGCAATGATGAATTTGCGTTTCGGAGTGCTGAAGTATCGATATGCAACGTCGATGGTGATGCCTTGCTCACGTTCAGCTTTCAAGCCATCGGTAAGCAGCGCCGGGTCAAATTTTCCATCGGTTGTGCCGAACAATTTCGATTCAGCTTCGAGTTGCAAAAGTTGGTCCTCATAGATCATCTTGCTGTCATACAGCAGACGACCGATCAGAGTGCTTTTTCCGTCGTCAACACTACCGCAAGTGATGAAACGCATGAGTTGCTTGGACTCATGCTGTTTCAGGTACGCATGGATGTCAGTGGCGATCAGGTCAGATTGATGGCTCATGAGAACGATTCAGGATTGTTTGACCACGAGGGTTGGATCGAGAGGCGACGGAGGTTGCTTGTTTGCAGCAGATGTATTTGCGTTGGGTACGGGTGGGCCATCATCAGGCCCGGTGTCACACGGGCGGCCATTGGCTCCGGTGGCGGTTGTTGGATGGAAAGGTTGCGGGGCTAGAAGTAGCCACGCCGTTTCTTTTCTTCCATCCCGGCGCCACCTTCGTCCTGATCGATGATCCGGCCCTGCCGTTCGCTTGTTTTGGCAAGCAGCATTTCCTGGATGATCTCAGGCAACGTGGTCGCTTCGCTTTCGACAGCACCCGACAGCGGGTAACAGCCGAGTGTTCGAAAACGAACCATTTTGTTTTCTGCTTTTTCACCAGGCAGCAGTGGCATGCGATCGTCATCCAACATCAGCAGAATGCCATCTCTGCGGACGACTTTGCGCATCGCCGACTTGTAGAGCGGAACGATCGGAATGTCTTCCAGGTGGATGTATTGCCAGACATCGAGTTCGGTCCAATTGCTCATTGGAAAGACTCGAATCGATTCGCCTTTGTTGACCCTTCCGTTGTACAGGTTCCATAGTTCAGGACGCTGATTCTTGGGGTCCCAGCGGTGTGACTTGTCGCGGAAGCTGAATACCCGTTCCTTGGCCCGACTTTTTTCTTCGTCGCGTCGTGCGCCACCAAAAGCTGCATCGAATTGGTATTTGTCGAGAGCAGTCTTGAGGGCATCGGTCTTCATCAACTCGGTGTGACGCTCGCTGTCTTCCCAAGGCTTGATGTCGTGTTTCAGGCCTTCCTCATTGGTGTAGACGATCAGGTCGAGTCCCAGTTCCTTACGCGCGTATTGTTCGCGGAACTCGATCATTTCCCGAAACTTCCAGGTCGTGTCCACATGCATTAGAGGAAAGGGTGGCTTGCCCGGGTAAAAGGCTTTACGGGCCAGATGAACCAGTACTGCTGAATCCTTGCCGACGCTGTACAGCATGACTGGCTTTTGGAATTCCGAGACGACTTCACGGAGGATGTGAATGCTCTCAGCTTCGAGCTGCTTGAGATGAGTGAGGCTGTAATCCGACATTTCGGGAAACTGTGTGGTGCGGTTGTGAGCGAGTGTGACGTGCAAAACCAGACTGCCGGAAACGCTCTGATCGAGACGGCTCTGCGGAATCTTGTTTCTGGACGGGCAAGGTCCCCATTCACCCAATCAGGGCGATTCGTGAGTCCAGAGGCCAAAAACACGGCGTTTCGATGGCAGAAGTATAGACGCCTGACAGAACATGCCTAGACGAATCACGTTGCGGGTGCGTGCCAGCATAGAAAAGTAACGTTTTAGGGGCAATTCACGCTTTTTAGCGGCGATCAGGACTCATCACTGGTTTGGCCCACTTTCCTGCCTGCTGGAGAAATCTGCAGAATGACACCCTCGGAATCGGCGTCATCTCCCAGTGGGTACGAAGCAACCCGTCTCAGGTCCAGATTGGCCAAGCCTCCTAAATGGCGGGCTTCGTTCCGCTCCTCGACCCATTTTGGCCCTTTCACCAATAGCAGGCGATCGACGCTCGTCCAATGTGGCTCCACCCAGCGGCAGAATTTGAGGATGCTGCCGACGGCTCGTGATACGATCGTCGAGAATCGGAAATCTTCGAGCAGATCCTCTCCACGGGCGCCGTAAATTGGAACCGGCAGTTGCAATTCATCGATGATTTCGCCAAGCACATTGGCCCGTTTCGTGACCGATTCGGCAAGCGAAATGTCGATGTCAGATCGGAGGATGGCCAGTGGAATTCCCGGGATTCCGTTTCCGCTGCCCAAGTCGAGCACCTCTTCCCCGGATTCGAGCAAAGGGGCTAATTGCAAACAATCCCGAAGGTCACGACCAACAAAGAGGTCCCAGTTGGTGTGTCGCGTGAGATTCAGTTGTTCGTTCCACTTCCAAAGAACGCGAGCATATTTTTCTAATCGCTCTGCAATCGCTTCGTCAATCTCCATGGAGTGGGCTTGCAGAGCCTTGGCAAATTCAGGATCGATTGGCATGGGTATTTTCAGGGGATGGATGCACCAGAGAGAGATGAAAGATGATGATGTAGCGAGTACGAATTGGGAAGGACAGCCCCGCATATCGGCGACAGGTTTCGTGGATGATGTCGGGTAGCGGGCCGAATGATCCCGGCATTGCGCATGATCGAACGTTGTTTTTCACTGGCCTGTTGTATTCCCAGGCAGTTGCGCAATGAACCATTTCAGAGATTGATTCCGATATGATTTCCTCGATTTTTGTTTACGGCACACTCAAGCGTGGGGAATGCCGAGCGTCGATGTGGCCATGCATTCCACTCGCGGTGCGACCAGTCTGGACCCTCGGTGCTCTGTTTGATCGCAGCGACTACCCGGCGATGACCAGCGGAACGGATTGTGTGTCTGGAGAAAGATGGGATTTTCGGCACCCGGAAATGCAACAGGTTTTGGAGGTGTTGGACGCCATCGAAGGCGCGAATCAGCCCGGGTTGCCAGATTTGTATCGACGTCTGGTTGTCGATACGTGGGATCTAGCTCAGGAGCCTGATGGGGTTGCTCAGAGCGATGCGACCACTCGCGCTTACATTTACCACTATGCCAGAGATCCCATCGGGGATGGATTTACCCCCATGTCTGCTGGCTGCGCGTCCCGGTTCGTTTGCTGGTCTGCGTCTTGTGAGTGATTTTGTCGGTTGCCAACGGATCGCCGTTTTACAGGTCGACTCCTTTCAGCAGGTCTCCATCGCCACTCCATTTGGGCTCTGGGTACGCTGTGTCACCGGGACGCACTTTCGTCTTGTCTGTCAGCAGACGTAGATTCGTTGCAGTGTAGAGCCGGGGGACATGGGTATCACCACGTCGCAGTCGATACAGGATGCAACCTTTGCGGCGGATAAAGTACATCCCCCAAACCTGTGCAACGAACAGTTCGCGTTGCAGGGAAGCCCCGATCGTTTCGACATGGTCGCTGATGTCAATTCCATCTGGCGTGACCTTCAACCACATGCTCGGTCTCAGACGAAACCGTACAGAACCGTAACTGTAGTGATAGTATGTTCCATCAAATCGATCGCGGCGAAACACTCTCTCACTCGGAAAACAGCGAGTCGCAATCGTCACATCATCCGGATGGATGAATGCTTGACCATTCTGCGGCCAGCGCGGGATACAACCGTAATCAGGAAGGGGGGGCCAATCCATCTGGTTTCAATCGCAGGTTATCGGAACGGTTAAGATGCTACATGGAATTGTGAACGATTGGTCCAGCGAGAGCCACACCGATAACAGGATGCCGCGCCGGGAAGTTCGATCCGCAGCTTCTGGGGTATGCATGGAAAATTCACACACCCTTGTTTGGGATTTCAGGTCAGAGTCCCCGCTTTTTGGTCGGGATGATCAACTCAAGATGGCGTGCCAGATGTTGGCTTTCAGACTCACGTCCACCCGACCCATGCGATGGTTCAGTCATCCGTTGCTACTGAAATTCACTCACCGGCAGCACAAGTATTTTGCCATCCCCAATTCGTCCACATCGGGCGACGGCGACAATCTTTTCAAGCACCTCTTCGCAACGCGAGTCATCGACCCACAGTGTTATTTCGACTTTGGGAACAAAGGCTTGTGAGTACTCGGTTTCCTGATACTCATCCAGATAGCTCTTTTGGCGACCATAGCCTTTCACTTCAGTCACACTCATTGCTTCAATCGGAGCCCGACGCAAGCTGGTCAGGACCTCTTCGGCGAGGTGGGGTCGAACGATAGTGACGATTTGCTTCATGGTTTTCCTGCTACCTGACAGTTTAGCGGACCGTTCCGCCTCGAAAAGACGTCGGTCAGAACAATCGTTCCAGCGATTTTTCAACAGAACAGGGCTTTGACTCATGAATCAATCCAGCAGCCTCGTTAGAATCACGGTTTTCCCGACCGGTGCTTACGCTTTGGAATGTTTGCATGCGATTCCACAATTCCCTGTCCGCGATCACTGCACGGTCGTTCTTTGTCGTGACCGGGCTGCTGCCAGCGATTTGGGCCGGAGCTGTTGAGCCGCAGGGTCCGCTGAAACTTGTGGGGGATGCGTACTCCTTCACCGAAGGACCCACGTCAGATGCTGCGGGCAACGTTTACTTTACCGACCAACCCAACGATCGCATTGTTCACTATGACTTTGCCACCGGAAAACTCAGTGATTGGCTGAAACCATGTGGTCGTGCCAATGGGCTTTTCTTTGTAGCACCCAACAAGATCATTGCCTGTGCTGATGAGAATAACGAGCTTTGGCAGATTGATATTTCGGATCAAAAGCATCGTGTCCTCGCGGTCGGGCCAGCAGGGCGTCGCTTGTCAGGACCAAATGACTGTTGGGTGGATCGTGATGGTGCCATCTACTTTACCGATCCGTTGTACAAACGCCCGTACTGGACTCAGGTCATTCCCCCAGATAACCCGCGTGGCGTTTATCGTGTCACGCCTGATGGCAAGCTGTCACAGGTTGCCGTTGATTTGAAACAGCCCAATGGAATCATCGGCGACGCCGAGAATCGCCACCTGTATGTCGCTGATATTGGTGACAAGAAAACCTATCGTTACAGTATCGATGATGATGGCAAACTGACGGACCGCATGCTTTTTTGTTCCATGGGAAGCGATGGGATGACGATTGATCAGCAGCGAAATGTTTACCTGACAGGAAAGGGTGTGACGGTCTTTGATCGCGACGGCAAGAAACTTAGAAACATACCGATTCCAAAGGGATGGACCGCTAACGTCACCTTTGCCGGGCCCAAAAATCAACACCTGTTCATTACCGCACAGGATTCAGTGTTCGTGATCAAGATGGATGTTTCCGGGCTGGAACAGTAGGACTGACGATGTTCGTCCATGCTGAATGTTCGTCCATGCTGGTCGTGAGCGTGTCAGCGGCCCATGCTTTGCCTGGCAATCCTGTATCTTCCTGTATCGCAGGGTGGATGCACTGCCAGATGCAGTCAGTATGAATGTCAGGTATCGTAATGCTGAACGCTCGGGTTCTATCCACTTTTGTTGAAGCAGCAACTGCTCCATGATTCGCTTGACGCTTCGCCGTTCAATTTTTCTGTCCGGACTGGTGGTGGTCGTCGTGCTTGGCGTCAGTCATTTGGTCGCTGACACAGACAGCAGTGGCGTTCTATCGCAGCCTGATCCTGATGCGTTTACGTTTGTACGCGTGAAGTATGACAGTTCAGGTGGATACAACGAATCGTGGTACCGTTATGAAGGACGCGACTGGCAGCGTTGGGAAACTGATTATCCACGTGCTGAAAAAAATCTGATCCTTCGGTTGAATGAACTGACGTCGATGAGGATCAGCCCTGAGCCGATTGTGTTGCGTCTGACCGACGAAAAACTTCTCGATTACCCATTCATTTTCATGAGTGACGTTGGCTGGCAGGAGTTGTCGCAAGCAGAACGTGCGGGGCTGGAACGCTATCTGCAACGGGGTGGATTCCTATGGGTTGATGACTTCTGGGGGCAAGCTGAGTGGTTGAACTTTGTCAGAAATATTGGAACGCTTCGTAGTGACTGGACTGTGCGTCCGATTCCATCAGGCCATCCGATTTTCAATGTGGTCTACCCCTTGCAGCAGTGTCCTCAGGTGCCTGCGAGAATTTTTTACATAGAGACCGGTTTGCCATGGGATCCGCCCTTTGCCCATCGCAGTCCCAGCGGCGGCGTGCCTGGCGTTAACCGCGTTCGCTTCATGGGACTATTCGATAAACAGGATCGCTTGATGGTGGTCGCGACTCACAACACCGACATCGCAGACGGTTGGGAACGTGAGGGCGAGTCAAAGGAGTTTTTTGAGCGTTTCTCGATTGATGCCTACGCGATTACCATCAATATTCTGGTGTACGCGTTAACACACTGAGAAGGTTGACAGGCTGAAACATACATCCGCGCTGCCCTGCGTGGACCCGCCAACGGTTACCTGGCTTATTTGCTGTATTGTTCAAAACATGCCTGCAACGCGTTTCGGTCGTCTGTTTTTCCTTTAGTCACTCGGAAACGATAGCGAAATGTAATGGATTCGCCGTCGGCGATGTTCACGACGGTGAAGGGTCCGAAGCGGCCGTAGTCGCGGTACGCCGACCAGCGTGCGCCGTCGGGATTCGACGGATGGCTCATGTGTTGCACTGACCACCAGTCGTCCCCCACCTGAAAACTCTCGGCGACCCAAGGAAGGTCGCGGTCCACTTTGGGGTCGGTTCCATCCTTGTGAAACGTGTAGGCAGCTGATTGGTTTTCAGCAACCTGTTGAGACGGGCGGAACTGCACCCCTGCGTGCTCGGGGTCACCATTGAGTTCCACATCACTGCCGACCGCTGTGAGTTTGGCGGTGAAGTCAATCACCGCGTGTGCTCCATCTTCAGCCGTTATTTTGTAGGTTCGCTTTTCTTCGATGACAGGTTTGCCATCGGTGCCAATCCAATCGATCAGCGATGTGATCCTGGCTCCCTTGTCTGCCGCTTCGATTTCTTCGAATTCACGGTGTTTCTGTACTGTGTTGCGAACGTGCCAAAGGTCATGGCTCTTGCCACCATGCTTGAGTTTATTCCAGCCGATGAAAATGCCGCGATGATGCGGGAACTTGCCACCGGCTCCCTTGGTTAGGGTCGTTTCGCCGTCATCCGCAAAGACGTGTGCATAGATCTTGGCGGTGTCAAAGGTCTTGGACTCGTCCGCTGTGTCACGGGCGTACATGTACCGAAGGATCGGTTGCCCGGCAGGCGTGATGACATCCGCGTATTGCCCGGGAGTGTCCTTGACCTGATAAGCATCGGCAGCGTTAGCCGTGCTTGCAGCGATTCCGAACAAAAATAAGCTGCAGAGAGTGAGAGAGCGGTACATGGAGGGTTCCGGCAGGGAGGGGATTCGAGCTGTTGCGTTTCAATGAGTCTGATATTCTAAAGGCCCGCGTTGGGTACTTCAAATGGCTTTTGGAATCTATCTGTAGTCCGCGCGTACAGCGAGGTTTCTGTAACTTGCCTGTCGAAGTTCTTTCCGCGTGCTGCTCGGACTGTCAAACGTGGCTGATTTACTCAGTGGTCCAGTCGTGGGCTTCATCCATGATACTGCGGTTGATTTTCAGGAGTTTGCTTTTCAGTTGTTCAAGTAACTGCGGGTTTTCGGCGGCAATGTTGTTCTGTTGCTGCGGATCTGCGGTCAGATCGAACAGCTGATAGTTTCGGTAGCCACCAGATCTGATGGTGGGAATCCATGCTTCCTGGAACATGTTGTTGGTGGACAGCTCGTAATCCGGTTCCGCAACCAATGAATGGTTTCCGTCTCGCATCGCGACAATCGGGCGAGATTTCTGAAGATGCCAAAACAACGGTTGTTGGCGGTGCCATGAATCATTCCGCCCGGTCAGAATCGGAGTCAGGTCGGTACCGTCCAGATGCCGATTCGGTTTTTCAATTTCGAGCAACCCGCAGATCGTTGGCAGGACATCGACTAGTCCAGCGGGGGTGGATGAGACGACATCGGTTCGTATGACACCCGGCCAACTGAAGATACCTGGGACCCGAAGGCCGCCCTCCCAGTTCACACCTTTGCGACCGCGCAGGCCGCCGGTGCGATCGTCCCGGTAGCTGCCATTGTCCGAGGCGTAAATGATGAGCGTGTCCTGTTCACTAGCGACCTGTTTGAGTTTCTTCAACAGACGGGAAATTGCCCTGTCGGTATTGTCGATGGTGCCGGAGTAGATGGCGGCTTTGTCCTTGCTGGAACCATACTGGTTGACGATGGCATCGGGGGCAGCGATCGGCGCATGTGGCTCATGAAACCAGACATTCAAAAAGAACGGTTGGTCAGGGTGGTGTTGCGTATCCAGCCATGAAATGGCTTCATCGACCACTAGCTGGCATGCGTAACCCTCGAGCTGCCCCACTGGCTTTCCATTGCGGATGAAATTGTTGGGGTTCCTGTGACTGGGTTCGGCATTGTTCCAAGTGGCAAACCAGTAATCAAAGCCATGCTGGTCAGGCGTTGGCTTGGCATGTTGTTCGGTCGGCAGTCCAAGATGCCATTTGCCGACGTGTGCCGTTTGGTATCCGGCGGCCCGCAGAATTTCCGCCACAGTGACCTCGCGCGGCAGGAGGTGGGATTTTTGATTGGCATCATGAATCCAACTGTAAACACCCGTTCGGATATGATGACGACCTGTCATTAGCGTTGCCCGCGATGGTGAGCAGACGGCGCAGCCGGAATAGAATTGTTCAAAGCGTGTGCCACGGGCGGCCAATGAATCCAACGTTGGCGTTTTCACGGGTCCGCCGTAACAGCCAATGTCCTGATATCCCAGATCATCCGCTAGCAGAATCACGACGTTGGGTTTTTCAGCCGCGTTCGCAGTAAATCCTGTCATCGGCAACAGGCAGATTAACCAGGTCATCAAGCTCCCATTGAGTTCAGGGAAAGATTTCATATTGAGGTTCCGGTGTCTTGGTTTTGGACGGTGCTTGCGGGTGTCGTGGGTTCGCGAGGCAGTAGCATGGACTGCCGCTGAGGCTGGCCGCGTTGTGTTCATTCTTTCGAAAGCGTTGTGTTCATTCTTTCGAAACAGTCAATCATTCCATGAGTGATGCGTTGTTGCCTTGGCTGGTAATTGGGGCATGAGGCTCCCCTGTCTTTCGTGAATCAGTAACGTCTGACGACTCGAAACAGAATGTTTAGCGGGGTTATTTCCACGCAATGACAATGATACTTCAACAGCTTGGTGTGTGGTCATTAGGCGGAACAACCGTTTTAACCGTTCCTTTGGAAACCGTTGACGGTAGTTTTGGTGCCGCTGGATCGTTTCAATCGCTCACCCCCCCGATCCGTACCCCACTTTTCTGATGCGGACTTTAGTTGATGACAGTTCGTCGTACGGGGGACTTGTTTGGATGCCGGGGGGCACCAATGTTGAGCACGTATCCCCTGATCCCCGTTACGAGATCTGACCTTGTTTACCGAGACCAATCTTTGCCGTCCTTTGAAGAAACTGCCGCAGGAACTGAGCGACTTTGCCAAGAGGCAATTTCTCAATTCCACTGTCTACAAAGGTGGGGAACGCCGGCAGGACAAGCGGCACACCATGGCGATTCCAGTGGTTGTTGTTCCGCTGGACGAGGATAATCAACCGGTGGGTGATCCAATTGAGGTGATCACCCGGGATGTCTCGCCCACTTCGATCGGATTTTTTCACACCGAGCCACTGGATGTGAATCGACTTGCCGTTCAATTGAAGCTGGCCGATACCGAAGTGAATCTTGTGGTATTGATGGAGTGGCAGGCTGATGCAGGACCGTTTTATGGAATGGGCGGTGTCTACGTAGAGAAACTCGAAGACTTTCCTGTTGACTTCGAAACGGTCTGATTGCTCCCCTGCGATTCCCGGCGACGATTATCGGGACTCAATTGAGTCTTGAATTTTAGTTGTTGTGCAATGGCGTTAATTCAAGATCCTTGAAAACCGCATGGGTGTCGACCACACGTAGGCCGATCGTTCCACGATCATAAGTTGGATCATTGACCGATATCACTGGCTTTCCATTCAGGTTCACAGTGAACTGATCCCCACGGCAGATGACTCTCAGTCGCTGATCTTTTTTCGGATTGAAACTGCTCTTCTGCCGGGCCAATTCTGTCCATGCATCGCCATCTGTCTTTCCGAAAATGACCAGGCCGGTTCTGGGGATTAAACCAGCAAAGTAACCTCGCTGGGAATCATATCCAACGGAAGGTCCGCTGGTGCGTACCAGCAGGCCTGCGTCACGCGCATCGGATTGTCCCAGCAGATCGATCGTGACTGACACATCGATATCGGATGGCAGTGTCCCGTCGAACACAATCTTTTCGCCGCTTCGGAAAGCATTGACGGGATCGGCGGGGATGACACCAAGCTCAAACCCTCTGGTTGTTGGCCTGACATATTGGTGATGACCGTAGTAGTTGAAATCCACCGGAGGTGTTTTCTGTCGCAGTGATTGCTTGAATTGCTGGCGGGCTGGCCGTGGTTTTCCCCCGCTCGGTCGCAGCGTCGTGGTTCCGCGCGCTGTGGGGCGACCAAGCAACGGAAAGCCAAGTGTTCCGGTTTTCATCGGTTGCACAAAGACAGTTCTTCGCCAACCGGGATCGCGATCCCGTTTGGCGTGATAGACATGCCAGAGCTCGCTGCCGTCCAGTGAACGGACAAAGCAGGAATGCCCGACGCCGATGGTTGTTCTGTCGCCGGTGAAGACGGGTGTCGGACGTTTTTTCCAGGCCTGGGGTTCGAGAGGGTTCTGGCCGGTGAGTTCCAATAGTCCCAATTTGTAGGTGGGCAGCCAGGATGCACCGCACGAGTAGGTAATGAAGGTCCGGCCCTTGGACTTGAATGATTGAGGCGCTTCGTTCAAACCGCGGCCTTTGTCAAGCGATTCGGGATCACCTGTGTATTGGGTAAATTCCCACGGGTAATCATCGTTGTTGCACAGGCGGACTCTCGGACCCGCCAGTTCAGTCGCAGATTTCATGCGGGCAATGTACAGGTACTGTTGGTCGGTACCCTGAGCATCCCAGCCAGACCAGATCGCGAATTTCTTGCCATCGTGCTCCAGCACCGTGACATCGATGGCCCACAGATTGGGGCTGCGTCCATCCTTGCCTTGACCTGTCGCCAAGGGGCCGCGCAGCGAATAAGGACCAAGTGGATTCGGGCCTTCACTTTCAAGCACGTAGGAAAGATGGTTGGCGTTGTTCCCATCGGATGCTGCAAAATAGATGTACCATCGACCATCAAGGAAATGCAGTTCGGGAGCCCAGACTTCTTTGGAATACGGTCCCTCGTTGGGAGCTTCCCAAACAATGTGTTTCTGTCCCATTGATTCCAGACGATCAGAAGTGTGTATCGCGATCGCCCGATTGCCTTCAGACAGGCACCACAGATAACGATTTGCGTTTGGATCACGAATGACCCATGGATCAGCACCCTCACCCACGGGGTTGATGAATTGATCGTCAGCGAGCGGTTCTGTAACGTTGCCGGTGTTCTGAAAGCCGGGAACGCCAGCGTCAGCAGGAAGTTCTCTGTTCCATGCCTGAACGGTGGTGAGCAAGCGATCTGCGATGTCGGGATGGGATGCCGCAACATTGTGTTGCTCACTTGCGTCTTGTTTGAGATCGAAAAGTTGCGGCTTACTACCATCATGATTGACAAGGAATTTCCATCGACCATGACGCACGGCAAGGTCTGGGTTGTCTTCGCGTTGGGTGCCGGGACGATCGGGAGGTCGCCGCCAAAAGATGGGCTTGGACCGACTTTCAAGTGAGTTACCCAGCAACGTTGCAGCTAACGGTTCACCATCGAGCGTGGTTTCTGCCGGGGATGCGACATCAGCGATGGAATAAAGCGAAGCATTGATGTCCATCGCGCACAGAATGGAAACCTCGTTCGTCGTCCCTGCTGCTTGTTGATTGATCAGTCCCGGCCCCCAAACGATCAAGGGTGATCGGATACCACCTTCATAAAGCCATGTCTTGGCACCTCGTAGAGGATCTGACTGACCGGCACCCTCTTCGTGCCCATTGTCCGATGCCAGAATGATTAGTGTGTTGTTCCGCAGTTGTTCATCGCCGCGTATCCGGTTGAACAGAACACCCAGTTGCTGGTCCATTGCATCGAGGACTGCGTAATACAAAGCCCGTTTACTGCCATCTGTTTGTTTACGCAGGTTCTGAGGCGGAAAAAATGGCGAATGGACGTCGTCGGGCCAGACGTTGACATAGAAGGGTTGGTTGGCAGCCTTGGCTTGATCGATGAAATCGATGGCTTGCCGAGTGAACTCAGCTGTGATGACCGAACGGTCCATCCATTGAATTGGACCCTTGCCAAGTTTTGCAGAGCCCAAATCGTGTCGGCCGGGTGGATTGCCGTCGTAAGCATCCTTGAGAGGCAGCACGCGAGGCCCGAGCCCTTCAAAGTTGGTCAGCGAACGATCGAAACCATATTCTTGAATCAGCGGGGCGTCGCCCACATCGCGTTGACCACCCATGTGCCATTTTCCGAAATGGCCGGTGGCATAGCCCGCTTGTTGTAATTCTCTTGCCAACATTGGGGCTGCCGGGTCCAGCCATTGGGCCATGCCCCGTTCGTGATTCGAACGTCGATTGTTCAGGTACGAGGTGATTCGCCATCGCTGTGGATACTGGCCCGTGGCCAGAGCGACACGCGAGGGAGAGCAGATCGGCGAATTGACATAGAAGTTGGTGAACCGGATCCCCTCGGCAGCCAGACGATCAATTTGTTCGGTTTTGACTTGCTTGCCAGCGAAACACGACAGATCTGACCAGCCCATGTCATCGATGAAAACGACGATGATGTTGGGCCGTTGCCGCGGTGGTTTGTCTGCCGACAATAACGCAAACTGAGTGTAGAAGAAAGCCGCAAGGCAAAGGCTGAGGCGGCTGATGGAGGGGAAGGCATTAAGCTGAGGGTGTGTCATGGCGTTCTCTCGATGACCGGGGCATCATCCTGATTCCAATATTGATGGGCTCGACTGTTGTTGCAACGTTTTGCCGTTTTTTCGGTTGGATTCGCTTTGGGTTGTCTCGCGCATTGGCTCGTGGCAGATTTTACGAACCAAGTGAATGCACGCGTTTCAGCGAACGCAGCGGCGATCCGGTGCACGCGGCATCTCGTATCTGACCCCTCCTGATCTTTGCGGGCTTAATCTTAGATCGCGAAAAATGCATAGATCGCGAGGACCAACAGAATCAATGCAGCACCGACATAGCGAGCTGGTTTCCAAGGTGTCAGATCAACGAGACCAGCATCGACTTGAACATAGGGTTCGGCTCTCTTCATGCCTGCGGCACTGAGTGCCAGTTGCAAAGCAATTAACAAGGCAAATACCGCGCCCATGTAATGGAATGGGGAACCGAAGTAGTCCTTCAACCACCCGCTTGTTTCAGGTTCTTTGACCTCACCGGTAAAGAAGGTACCGATGATCATCAGCCCCAAACCCACCAGCAACGTGATCAACGCCGATTTGCCATCGGCATATCGGTTGAACATCCCGACCATGATGATGGCCAACAGTGGGATGAAGTAGACTCCGTTGAGCGTCTGGAAAAATCCAAAAATTGCTTCGCGGCCATGGAAAATATTGGGCGCTGCAACCACGGCAAAGATCCCGATCAGTAAACTGCAAATCTGACCTGATCGGACGACCGATTTGGTGGAAGCTTCGGGATTCAAGTACTTCTTGTAAACATCCAGAGAAAACAATGTCGCTGCGGAATTGAGCACCGAATTGAATGTTGACAAAATCGAACCTACCACCACGGCAGCAAAGAAACCTAAAAACCAGGTGGGCAGCACTTTGCTCACCAGAGCACCATAGGCTCGGTCAGCGACCCATTTTCCTTCCTGATTCTTTCCAACGTCAGCCATCATTTCGGGATCCGCAATGCCGATTACCAGATAGGCTGCGATGATCCCGGGTAAAACCAGAATCAGCGGTGCCAGGATTTTGAAGAACGCCGCCAGCAGCACACCCTTTTGACCCTCGGCCAGATTCTTGGCTCCAAACGTACGTTGAATGATCTGCTGATTGGTGCACCAGTAAAAAAAGTTCAGCAGTAACACGCCGGTGAACAGTGTCGGCCAATGTGTATCTTCATCCGATCCGCCCAAGGAGTTGAAAGCATCGGGATCAGCCGCCTTGATCTTCTCAAAGGCTCCCATGAATCCACCTTCGTCTCCGGCAACCACTCTTAAGGAAAAGAAGGTGATCATCAATCCACCAATCAACAAACCGGCGCCATTGAAGGTGTCAGACACGGCGATTGCTCGCATTCCACCCCAAATCGCATAGGCTCCGCCAAGTACGGCGATGAAAATGATGACGGCCCAGATGGTCGTTAGCTCATTGGGAAAACCAAGCATGCCTTCCAGTCCAAGCATACCGTTGAGTCCACGTGCTCCTAGAAACAAAACAAACGGCAACAGAATCAGCATGTAAGCCACGATGAAGATGCCTGCCGTCAACGCTCTGACCGGAGAACCATATCGCTCCTCAAGAAACTGGGGGATCGTCGCGATTCCCGATTTGAGGTAACGCGGTAGAAAGACCAAAGCCAAAATGACCAGCGACATGCCAGCGACCACTTCCCAACACATCACCGACAGCCCCTGATCGAAGGATCCCGCATTCAATCCAATCAGTTGCTCGGTTGATAAATTGGTCAACAGCAGCGAGCCGGCAATGAAGATGCCAGTCAAACTTCGCCCCGCCAGAAAATACCCTTCGTCGGTATCTAGATTCGTGCCACGTGTGACCCACCAAGTCAGGACGGCCACCAATCCGGTGAAGAAAAGAAACGAAAGCAGAGTCATTGACAGCATGGGATTCTTTCCAAACCGGAGCAGGATTCAGTGGTAGCGGTGTTTCTTCGCACCGTAGTGAAATGATGGTTGAGTCAGGTGCCTGTGCGGCGTGTCAAACAGGTTGAACGCAGGCGAGCGAAATTCGTTCCCCGGCCTGCTTGCACCACACCGCAAACCTCGCATGTTGAGGAAGTCGACGGCAGTGTTGTCAGGGGTGTCACGGTGCGACACTGACGACTACAGGCTCCGCAATATACTCGCTGAGGCATCCGCTGATCAGATGCCACTCGCCAATCGAGGCCTGACACACCGAGTCAGTGTGGGGACACCGGTCCAGCCGCCAAGTCCAGCGTCCAAGTGTGGACTGATGGTCAAGCTATAACTGGACGTTGTCTCGCATGGTTGAGGATTGGTCTCCCTACTGGGCGGGAGTTGCGGTATTTCGCGATGTCCGATCTGGATTATCGGTGGATGGGCAGAAACGGGCAAGAATTGCGTTTTTGAACACAACGATCCGATCCCGGGAGGCTGACCAGAAAATGCCGGTGAGCCACAGATCGGCCGGTTACATCGCTCTGCGTTCCTGGGCATTCAGAGGTTTCTGAGCATCCAGAGAAAAACGGCGAGTTTCCCCCGCCTCGTTTGCCTGCCAGCAATGACGCGAATCCAGATCCAGGCAGGTCAGCCACCCCTTGCGGGCCGCAGCGGTGTCAATGCAGATGGCGTGGCCAATGTCTTTTGGGTAACCACTTCGTTGTGGCGTGTGTCCACACACCATGATTCGACCCGATTTGTGGGGTTTCACATTCTCGAATCGTTCCCAGAACAGCATCGTGTCGGGCTGTTTCTCCAGATCCAAGTCGCTGCATGCATTGGCGTGGACACAGAAGTGCGTTTCATTCTGATAGTAGCTTTGCAAGTCGTTTTGCAGAAACGCCAGGTGTTCCGCTGGCAGTTCATCGATACTCTGGGCGTTGTAGGACGCGAGGAATTTATCGCCCCCGAAATTCATCCAGTTCTCGTGATTCAGTCTTGATTCAACGGCTGCACTGAAGAGGCACTCGTGGTTTCCACGTAAAGCGGTCAAGTGTCCCGTTGCATGATGATCAATCAACCATTGAATGACAGATCGGGAATCAGGCCCCCGGTTGATGTGATCACCCAGAGTGATGATGTGATCCTCAGGCTGGAAGTTCACAAAGGATTCGAGCGTGGCAAGTGCCTTGTAGCAGCCGTGGATATCGCCCACTGCAAGTGTACGCATTGTTGATGTTCCCTCCCTGTTTCTCAGTGGTTTTCCATCGACGCTCGTGTTCGGCAGCCGTTTATCACGGATCGCAGCCGTTTATCACGGATCGCAGCCGTTTATCACGGATCGCAGCCGTTTATCACGGATCCCGGAATCGAGATTCTAGTCTTTCTTGGGCGGTGGATGCTTGGGGATATCAAATTCTCGGCTGGCATTACTTTCGCGGCGAGGTTGGCTGGCTCGCCTGCTGGATCAGTGGAACTTGTGCAAGTGATTCACTGACGCCAGTCATCATTTCATGCAGGTCCTGCACCTTCATGGTTCTCAAGGCTGCAACTTTCCGCATTTTTGCAGAGAAAGGAACAGGTGTGCCCTGCGGAATCTGTGCCAATGCAAAGCGATTGGCGGTCGGAATGTTTGACAGTAAAGGACCCTTGGAAACATGAATGGCGCGATCTTCCCGATAGTCAGGCGGAAGCAACTGCATGCAGCTGGATTCAATGGCGTACTGCGCAGATTTTTGATCGCCAAGCAGCCAAACCAGAACACCGAGCTTGCCTGAGGCAGGCGAAGCCCACACGAAGTATCTAAGAATTCGTTTTCTGTGTTTGTCATCGATTAGCATATTGATCGAAGCATCGAAGATGATCATTCGGCTCGTACGTGCGACTTGCGTGATGACTTTGAGATCTTTTTCGTTTCCCTTCAGTATTCCACGCTCGATCATCTGCAGATTTGCGCCTAGCCTGTTGGCGGTGTCGGGCGTGACAATCACCAATTGTCGGTTGATATCCATCGACAGCCCGACGCCAAAGCGATCCAGCAGGTAATCGGTCCGGTTACCTGCGGTCACCGTTTTGATGTTGGCCAGGACTGTGAAGTGAAACATGCCTGCGTACCGCTTTGCGTACTCAGGAAGGCTGTCGATCTCGCCGCTTGCCAAGCGTGGCATGGCAAGCGTTACTACATTGGAATAACCCGATTGTTTTGGGTTACCAACAAGGGTGCCGGGCATCAGTTGGGGAACCGGCTTGCGGGTCATGTCCACGCCTGGGATTGCTGACGATATGACGGCGGCGGGGGGAGCAGCGGTCGAACCTGGTATGACACAACTCGCGAGCAGGAAGGTTGCCACAGCCACACGCTGGCCCCGGAAACTTGCTTGCTGCCAAGCTCGGCTGGGTAGACCGGGCAGAATGCTGAAGCAGCCAGAAGCGAACGGTTTCAATCTGTTTGGCAATCCATCAATCACTGACATCTGTTCTTCCTTGAATGCACAGTCAGGCGTCGTTGGGACAAAGCTCACGCTCAGCGGCGAGGGTCACGACGGTCAGATCTTATCGCTTCCTTAGAAGTTTGGTCAACGGAAACTGCCCAAGTCGTTCGTGGAACTCACGCAAAAGGCCGACGAATTTTGGGAACGCGAATTTTGGGAGTGCGAGGCTCTGGCTCAAATGCAAGCCTGCTGAAGCCATGATCGCGGTTAGCCGCAGGTTATGAGCGTGTCGCACCAAAAGCCATTGGGCGACTGGGAACCAATGCAAGCAATAAAAAAGCCTGTTTGACCCGGATTGGGCAAACAGGCTTTCGCTGAATCAAGTGATTTGTCTACTCGATGGTAGCTCAGTTGCGGACAATTGTTCGACCATGCGAAGTGATTATCACGTCGACCGTATGACCACAATCGCCGAACGAAAAGGTCATGACTTTACGACCAAATATTCCGGGTCGGCAGCAAACCAGCATCGGTGCGGCATCAACGCAACATGCAGGCACGCATGCGGTGACTTCATAGGTGCAGCAGTTGCACGGGTCTTCGATGGACCAAGTCACTGCGATCGGTGGTGGGGGCTCGCAGCATACGGGCTCGCAGCAGTCGACGGGTGCACAGCACCGGCCTAGAAATCCGAAACAACCCGCTTCTGCCGTTGTGGGGGCTGCGAACGAAAGCATGGCCACAGCCATGCATCCTGTGATTAATCCACGCAAAGTGTTCATCTGTGTCTCTCATGTTGGAAGGTGGGATATCAGCTTTTCCCTATCTTCGCCAGTCGTCGCAGGATATGCAACCGGCAGGGTTGGTTCAATCTTTGCTCAGCTCGATGCTGGCCCGCATATCCGACGTAAACGGACTTACCAAATCAGTTTAGAATCTTGATTCAGGACGTTTTTCTTTAGGTTTGTGGTCCAATTGTGTTTTTGACAACAAAACAGACTCGGCTGATTCCCATCGTTCCAAAGTCCTGAATCTGGCCGCTGCAGGAAAATGGAAACTGGTGTTACCTCCTTAGAGGGGGGGGTGATGGATGTCTCGAGAGAACTGAGCATTCCTGCCGTGGAAAAGCGGTACTGTCGGTGGTCAGTCGTTCAACCGTCTGCGGAAATGGAAACGCTGTCGAAACGCTGTCGAAACGCGGTCAGATATTGCTCTGGCAGATGGAGACACCAAGGCAAGGAAACCTTGCTTACTGCTGACGACGATCCTCGACGCACAGCAGAACCGATTCCTAACGTCTCCCGGTGTCTCGACTGCTTAACAAAACCTCTGCGTCTTAACAAAACCTCTGCGTCCTGATCATGACAGTTGCAAGGCGAACGCTCTGCGAAGCGATCGCTGTCACCAATATCAGTTCGTTCAGTTGTAACTTCTTGTGCCTGACCAATCGTTGTCGCGGTGCTTTCTGCTCTCAGAGATCTATCTGTCTTGGTGCGTCTTACGCTCGACACTCAGTTCATTTGTTGTTTTCATCTTCACCCTCTCTGTCGTTCGTCTGATTGCCAGATCACGATTAGCAGAGGGCAACCCTTAGCAGGTGTGTTTGGGTCGAATATGTACTGCATAGTGCCGGTTTTTTCGGAACTTGGTGAGTGGGACAAGGTTGATTCAAGCAGGAGCTTGATAGGTTTGTGAAAATAACCCGCCCATTCTCCTTAGGTTTCCCTGCTTGCGCATCTTTGCGGTTTGCCGTGATTGGGTTGATGTTTGATTTAGAAAGACGTCATTGAATGGCATCACGCTCGAGGGTATGGAAACGCTAACATGCATTGTGGTCACTCAGGCTAATGTGGTTAAGTGATGAGCAGCAGAAGTTTTCAAGAGTTGACACGGAGGCGATCGATCGTTGAGTTGAGTTGAGTGACCGGTTGATTTGAGGCGAGTTGCGATTCTTTACTGTTTTCTAACGCACTCTTTTCAACACGCAACGTATTAAATGTTGTGGCAAACTTGGGAGATGATGGAATTGGACAAGCGATCCCATAAGGAGACTGAAATCAAACTCGAAGGCGAACATTTCGTAGTGCAGGGTAATGACGGCCAGCGTCTGTTCGCTGGTACCTACCAAGAGGTTGAGTTCTGGCTTGACCAGCGGGAAAATGTTGTCCAGAGACGACGGGCTGGTCAGCGTCGCGGGTTTCTTTTGCAGAGCATCCTCAAAGCGGTACGCCGCCCTTCTTAGCAACACTGATTTCGTTGTTACCGACGGCCAGTTTTGTCACGTGCTTTTAAGTGATTCATTGGCATCTCCGTCCGTTACTGCGTTTGCCATTGCTTGATCGCTTCGACGGACGCTGCCAGCATCTCTCTGGTCAGCATCTCTCTGGTCAGCAATGGACTTTCCCCGATCCAAAGGCCGCTGACGATCTCCGTAGCAACCAATGCTGCACGCCGATTTTACGGTTTGTCTTTCGTGCCAGCAGAACGCTTAGCATGCACATCAACGAGTCTCATCGCAAACTCCGCATCGCACGCTGAATCCGGTCTGCTGTTGGTCTGCGTGTTTGGTCGCAAGTTCCAGCTTCATGTTTGTCTGGCTTGG
>JAPKCI010000497.1 GCA_028823035.1 Rubripirellula sp. | reverse complement strand
TCGATCATCACTGGTCGATCATCACTGGTCGATCTGACGAGCACGCTTGGCCGCCTTGTTGGCCAGGCGTGGGATCGATTTTTCAATGGCTGCCCAGTTTGGCGACGCACCCCGTTTGGGACGAACGACAAAATCATAGCCAGAGGGGAGTTCCGCGCGTTGTGTACGAAAGGACTCGCGAATCAAACGTTTCCAGTGGTTGCGTTGGACGGCGTTCCCGGTTTTTTTCGGGATCGTGATGCCAATCCTGATTGATCCTTCGATGCTCTGCCTTGGCACGGCGAACAAAACAAGGGTTCCATCAGCAACGCAGGTGCCCAAGCGGATGATTCTGGTGAAATCCCCACTGCGAGTGACGCGAAGTTGTTTTCCGAACGAGTAACGCATGTTGGGTTCAGTCGGAAGACGATTGACTGAGGCGACGGTGGATGGGCGGGAACTTGTGGTTCCAATGGAATCGTGGCAGCAGGTAAGCAACCTGGCCGCGGGTTGCCATTGATGTCATGTAATGAGCATACCGAACAAACGAACGTGCATGCCAACGCGGGTGTCCGTCGCTTTGGGTTGCACCGTTTGTTTGGTTTGTCGTCCGTTAGAAAATCAAACCTTCTCGGACGGGGACTGGATTCCCAGCTTCGAATTGTTCAATTAGTTTGCGGGACTCTTCATCGGGATCCTTGGGGAGTTCGATTTGCACGATCACGTACAGGTCGCCTGACGACCCGTCACTGTGTTTGACTCCCTGACCTTTCAGGCGGAGCCTGCGACCGCTGCTGCTGCCAGGTGGAATGCTCAGTGTTACCGTGCCCGAGGCTGTGGGAATGTCAACTTTTGCTCCAAGCACTGCCTCGGCGATGGTGACCGGCAGGTCGAGTTCCAGATTCCGTCCAGTGCGTCGGAAGTAGGGATGATCAGATACTTTGATCAACAGAATCAGATCACCACTTGGGCCCCCGTTGGGTGAGGGCTGGCCCCGATCACGCAAACGGATCTTCGACCCGGTTTCCACACCGGGAGGAATCGTCACTGAGATTTTTTCATCATTCAGGTAGAACTCCGTCTTTCCCCCCTGAACTGCGTTTTGCAGAGGAATCTCAAGTTCGTGACGGACATTGCTGCCCTGCTGTGGCGGCGCTTTCCGTTGCCGGGGACCACCACCGCCAGAACGACCACCCCCCATCATTTGTTCGAAGAAATCTGAGAAACCGTCAAACTGGGGACGTTCTCCACCACGACCACCGCCTCCGCCGAAAATCTGTTCGAGGTCCAATCCGTCGAATCCTTCCGTGCCCGGCTGGTAACCGCTGCCGCGAATCTTTTCAAAGTCGGCGCCGTAACGGTCATATGCCGCCCGCTTTTCTTCATCGCTCAAGACGTCATAAGCTTCCTGCGCACGCTTGAACTTCTCACTCGCGACCTTGTCATCCGGACTCTTGTCCGGATGGTATTTCAATGCCAACTTGCGGTGCGCTTTCTTGATCTCGTCTTTCGATGCGTCGCGATCGACGCCGAGCGTTTGGTAGAGGTCTTCTGCCACGGAGTAAAACTGCCGATTGAGTGAAAGGTTGAATTGCGAATGGGGCTTAAAATAATAAGTTAAGCCTTCCCCTGCCAACTTGGCACATATTCTGTCTAATCGCTACCCGAGCAAAAGCTGAACCGACTCGAGCCAATGGCTGGGGTGAATCAGCAGATTTCAGACTTGATCCACCGGTCCACCGTCATTTTGCCAAATTTCGGGCATCGGTTGGAGGAGGGATTCGAACGGTTGGTTCGTTTCCCGGGGAAAACGTGGGTTCTGGCAAAAGCGGGGGATCAACGGGGGATCAACGGGGGATAATTCCGGCAAAAGCAGGCCCGTAAAACCTATCCCTGAACCCGCAGCTGCTCCTGGAACGCTGGCCGACGCTGAGCAAGGACGTGCAGCAGCAGATCATGCTGCTAAGCGGATGCCGATTGGTGAGCCCGGTGGCAGTAAGACGAATCGTTGATCCCGCTCTATTTCATTGGTGGTCATCACTCATTGCGTCCATCGGCTGGGATATTTCTGAAACTAGGATGCCATTGTCTGATCTTGTCACGATCGATGAATGTCACGATCGATGAATGTCACGATCGATGAATGTCACG
>JAPKCI010000220.1 GCA_028823035.1 Rubripirellula sp. | reverse complement strand
CGTGACGTTGAGCAGAGCCGTGACGTTGAGCAGAGTCGTGACGTTGAGGCAATCCCACAGGGTGTGCCAAGTGTTGGTGATGAAGGTCGCAATGGTGTACGACGCCTACCGCTGGCAAGTCGTGATTCGCCCGTAAGCCGCTTGCCGGGTATCGGGGATCCAACCAAGTTTCGACGATGGTCAGCGGAGACGAATTCAATAGCGGTAGTGCAGCGTCTGCCAGCGATGCAAAATTCACAGATGCCTTTGCGGATTTCTGGAATCAGCCCTGCATCGCCTCCGCCAGAACGAGTGCCGGCACGACCGAATCGTTTGCCAAGCATTGACCGTCCAGCGGTAAACGGCCACTTTGCGCAGCCCGGTGTATCGCATGATCCGCTGCGTTCGCCGTCCGCTTTCAGAGCCAAACCTGTTCGTTTGCCTCGTAGCGATGCGGCAGACTCGGAGGCTCAGATGTATCTTCAGCCCGTATCCTCCGGGCCATTTCAATACCGCCGTTTGTCCGCTGAGGGCATGCTGTTTAACAACACCCAACCTGACTTGACCGTGGAGTCACAGCCGTGATCGATTCATTAGATAAGACTATCGATTTTGCGTCCCGGTCAACTTTCAATGCGGTGGTTCCATGCTTCCTGTTCCTGTGGCTGTCGACGATGGTCGCGGCGCAGACCCGTTCCGTGCAATTTGGAAAGCGTTCGTCACCGCAAATGCATGAGGGGTTCACAATCCCCAAGCACGATATTCTCGTTGCTGCGTCTGAAATAGGGCGTTTGAGTACGCTATCGGTCGTGGTGGGAAATCGTGTCAAAACTGGCGACATCATCGGGAGCCTCGAAGATGGCGTGCAAAACGCATCGGTTAAAATTGCCATTGTTCAATCGCAGATGACTGGCGAACTGGATGCAGCGAAAGCAGAGGTAGAGTTGAGACTGCTGTGGGTGCAAAATCTGCGTCAGCTTTCCAGAGATCGAATGGCGAGACCTGATGAGCTTGCCAGAGCTGAGGCAGATTTGAAAATTGCCATCGCAAAACACAAGGTAGCCGAGGAAGAGAAGGTTTTGAGACAGTTGGATCTCGAACGCCGCCGCATGGATCTCGAACGCCGTCAGATCTTTGCGCCGATGGATGGCGTCATCGCGGATGTCTACCATAAGCCTGGTGAATACATCACACCGGGCGACCCTGCTGTCGTGCGTTTGTTGGCTATCGACAAGCTGTACGCGGTCTTTAATATCCCTGTCGAGGATGCTCGCTATATCCGGGAAAACTCGATGGCGAAAATCTATCTGCGGGGTGCTCAAATCACGCTGGATTCCCGAGTGTCATCAGTCGCGCCACTGATTGATGGAGAGAGCGGGACCGTGGAGGTTCGCTTCGAATTGGACAATGCCAAACGAATCCTGCTGTCGGGTGATCGCTGTACGTTGACATTATTGCCCAGTGCAGCGGGGGCTACCCGGTCGATTCCAACCCGCACCGCGATGGATGTGAGGTAGTAAAGAGAATGAATTCTGATTATTTCGTCGTCAACCCATCGAAAGCTCCGCTGCGTGCTCGTGGATCCAATGTGGGCAGAGAGCACGATGCGATTGTGTCGTCACTCAATGAGGCAATGGAAAAGCTGGGTGAAGTTGAAAGACAATTCCTGATCGATACGGAATTGAATCATGAGCGTGCGACTTCGTTAATTCACTTGCTAGGTGAATTGGGGGGATGCAAGTCACGCTCGGCAGCGGCAATGAAAATTGCAGAGTTCATTGTTGCTCACGGGAACCAGGTGCAAGTGCGATTTGCGGTTGGCGCAGGCAAGCTTAAACGTCTGCGTGACTGCAGGTTGGGGTGGTTGGGGCCTGAAAGTTCGCTGCACGACGAGTATTTGCAAAAGTGGGTGATGCCCACAGATGTGGAGCCCGAAGCACAGGCGAAAAACTTTTTCGTTTATCGTCGAGGACAGGAAATCGCCATCCATTTGCAGCAACCGGGCGGAAAACAGAAGTATATGTTCTGGATACAGGGTGACGGTAAGCAATCCGAAAACGCTTTTCAGTGGCTGCATCCGACCCTCGAAGCGGTGGGCGAAGTGCTGTGGAGTCGGCCCAAACGAGGTTTCGGACGGTTAGGGAAAGGATTTGGTAGCAGTGCGGTTCGGTTAAGCGTTTTCGCGGGAAGCTTGTTGCTGCTGTTCGCTGTGTGGCCGGTGAGTTATCGCGTGGCATGTCTGGCAAGAGTGGAAACGGCCCAGGAACGCATGATCGCGGCACCCTTTAACGCAACGCTTGAGCAATCGTATGTGAAACCCGGCGACCGCGTCGCTGCTGGGGATCTGTTGGCCAAGCTTGACGGCCGCCCGTTGAGATTGGAACTTGAAGCGGTTGACGCCGAGATCCAACAAGTCAGCAAAGAGCATACTGCCGCGCTGGCAACTAACCAAATTGCTGAGGCGCAGCAATTTGCACTGAAGCAACGTCGATTTGATCGGCAGCGAACTCTCATCATGGATCGTCTAGGTCGGCTTGATGTCATAAGTCCAATTGATGGTGTCGTGATCAGCGGTGATTTGGACAAATTCGTGGGCGCGCCGATGGAACGTGGTCAGGGATTGCTCGAAGTTGCACCGCTGGCGGAGATGCGCATTGAATTGGAAATTCCTGATTACGAAGTGGGTTATGTAAAACGGGGATCCAAGACCGCTGTCAAACTCGACGCGATTGGCGGCCTCGCGATGAACTTTAAAATTCAAAATATCTATCCGTCGGCGGAACTGCGGGATGATCGAAATGTGTTCATTGCTCAGATTCAAGTCGATAACAGGGATGGAGCATTGATGCCGGGGATGCTTGGTGAAGCGACTGCGTTTGGACCGGCGCGACCCCGTTTATGGTCATGGTTACGGCCAGCATTTGAGCGGGGCCTGTGGTGGTTGGGCTACTGAGTGGATTCGCGTGATTGGCAGGCAAGGCAGTAATGAAAGACCCGCAAAGTAACCCTGATGCGAACAGCACCGGTGGTCCGAATAGCGAAAGTGATTCGACCACGGGTGAGGTGACGCGGTTCGCGATTGAACCGGAAGTGATCTTTCTGCATCGCCATGCCGCAGGCGAGGGCTTTGTGGTTGCCAAACACATGGCTTTGGGTAAATATTTCAGGTTGGGTGCGGAAGAGTACCGGATCGCCCGTCTGCTCAACGGCAATCGATCTGTCAGTGATATCGTCGCGGTTTTGCGAAGTGAGGGCATCGACTGGCAGTTCGCGGACGTAGCCGAATTCATTGGCAGATTGGTGACAAATGGATTGGTGCGGGAACCTGGTGCGGGGGGGAGTGCATTGATGCAATCGGTCATGCAGAGGAATCCCGATCTTGCTGACGCCGGTCGTGGCAAAACGGTTCCTCGCAGACTGGTTGGTGCTGAATCGGTTCTCGAAAAATCTGCCATGGCGGATGCGATTTCCGGTCAGGCGGTTTCCGCAATCACAGGGGATCGCGATTTAAAGACCCCCGCGGACAGTGCTGACCCGAGCATGCCGCTGGCGACAGACCAAGGATCCACGACGGCTGCTGCGTTGCTTTCTGGCGATGGCCTTAGTAAATCTACCGTTGCCGCTGTTTCTGACAGGGCAGCCAACTCGGACGTGCCCCCGCAGTCGACGACAGGATGGTATCGGCGGGTGGTTTCTGCACTCTCACTGCTGGTTTGTCAGCGACTTCAGATTTTTGACGGCGACCGCATTGCCAAGCAGCTGAATCAGAGATGGGGGGCTGTATTTTCTCGCGCCGGCTGTTGGAACTGGTTGTTGCTCGTGTCCAGCGGACTGCTGATTGTGCTGTTTAATCAGCGTGAATTTGCAGGTGAATTTGCCAAGATGTTTGATCCAAACATCTGGATGGTGCTGTTGGTGATGTGGGCAGTTGCCAAGGTTGGGCATGAATTGGGGCACGCAGTGTCAGCCCGGCATCATGGGATACGTGTCGGTAAAATTGGCTTGCTGTTTTTCTTCATGGCGCCGTTGCCCTATGTCGACGTCACGGATGCATGGAAGCTTGAGAGTAAGTGGAAACGCATCCAGATTGGCCTCGGCGGTGTGTACGTCGAGTTGGCAATGGCTGCGGTTGCCGCTTGGGTGTGGTGGCTTTCGCCAGTGGGGCTCGTGGGGCACTTGGCTGCGCAATTCTTTTTGGTTGCCGGTCCGGGCACGCTATTGGTCAACGCCAACCCATTGCTACGGCTCGACGGATACTATGTTCTGTCTGACCTGACTGACATTCCGAATCTGCGAATGCATGGTCGCAATCAGCTGAGTGCATTGTTGAATCGGTGGTTGATGGGAACTGAGCCAGAGCAGTCGTTGCTGAAAGGATGGCGACGGCCTTTTGCAACCGTGCACGCGTTTTGCAGCATTGTGTTTCAATGCATCTGGATGACCGGATTGGTCGTTGCCATCGCCTATTGGATGAAAGGGGTCGGAGCGATCATCGCCGTTGCTGCCATTGTGCTGTGGGTGGTGTTGCCCGCGGTTGTATGGATCCGAAAGATGTGGTTTTATCGGTCGGAAGATCTCTGGCAGTTGAACGTACAACGAAGACGGCTACTTTTGTTGGCAAGTCTGCTGCCGGTGGCAATCCATTTTTTGATGACAAACGATTCGCCTTTTGCTCGCAGAATACCTGTGGTCGTGAGGAATTACGATCCGCAAATCGGCAGGGCGAGCGCGGATGCGGTGGTGAATGAAATTTACGTTGCCGCCGGTCAACACGTGCTGCCTGGAATGTTGATGCTGGTACTCGATAATCCCGAGTTGGTCATGCAACGAGATGATTTGGCCGATGAGCTGGCCATGGCGGAACTGCGGGCAGTTCAGTTCCGTCGGCAGGGTGAATTGTCCCGTTCAGCGGCTGAGTCAGAAAATGCAGAGAGTTTGCGCCGCAGTCTTGCTGAATTGAATGAGCAGATTGCCGGTTTAACCATTGTCGCGCAACGAGAAGGCTACGTGCTGAACCCGGAACTTGGCGAATTGATTGGGCGTTTTGTGCGCTGTGGAGATGAACTGTTGCAGGTCATGAATCCGCAGGAAAAAGAGTTGTTGGCATCGGTGGGTGAGTCGGATTTACAAGCATATCAAGCGGCAGCCATGAACGGAGCAGCGGTGACTGTCCGTTTGCGGGGTGGAACCAGGTTTACCGCGATTCCGACTGCCTTGCAGCCCAGGGCGAGGCGTCAGGTGTTGCATCCAACGCTCGCAGCGACCGCAGGCGGTCCGCTGCCAGTCGAGGTGTCAAAGGACGATCCCTCTGTGCTGCAGTCAGTTCAACCACAGTTGCAGGGCTTGATCAGGATGGATCAAACAAGCAGCAATATCGCGCGGGCTGGGCAGGTTGGGATGCTCACCATCTCTGATAATCGGTCGCTGCTGGACCGACTCGTCGCTCGGCTCAAACGGTAATCTGTCGTGCGTTCGCACGGTCGAGCCGAAAAGAAAAAAAGCGGTGTATTAGCCGGTCCGCTGCATGCGACAGGGATTGAAACTCTGCTCGGATTCGGCGGCAAGTTCAGGGTAATGCATGCTCCTTTTGCATCAATCATGCTCACGCCCCAATGATCGCCAGATTTGGCAATGCCTTGGCAGGTGCTGGGCGGTAAGCCTAAAGGAACTGGATCGTTTTGAGGGTGATGTGGAACCACTTTCTCGATGCGACAAATTGGCGAATCGATCCGTCTACTGCGCAGGACAGCCTCGACTCCTCTGCCTTGTGAGCATCGAATGTCGAAGTACCGGTTGGATCGACATCATTTTTGCGTCCACAGATGAGGGTGCGATTGGGTTGCTCGTGGCCGTGCCTGGACAGCTTCGCAGCGCGTTGCAAAACGTGCGGTATCGATCTCAGGCAACATCCAGGTTCTCAATACGTGGGGAAAGTAAGCGGTTCTCGGATGCGAGTTGGCCGGCAAGGTGTTGTCCAATGCGACTCAGGCTTGATGAATTCGGACTGAGTTGCCTATCGCGGGCTTTTTGTTGTGGGTGATCCTCGTCGCAATGAGGGGCGTCGCAATGAGGGGCGTCGCAATGAGGGGCGTCGCAATGAGGGGTGTCGCAATGAGGGGCGTCGCAATGAGGGGCGTCGCAATGGGGGGGGGCAGTCATTGCAGCTCATTGTGTAACTGATCCTGCTTTCCTGACCGTCAAAGGCGGTCTGACCGATCTGAGTTTCTCAATCGGACCCACCGGAAAGATCGGAGCCGGGACGCGCGAGAAGCAGCACATTGCCTTACGTCTGGGGTCCTGAAAGGGCGATTGTTCCATCTGTATGGGTCATCACCGTCGCAACGGTCGTTCTGAAAAGAACACCTGTCGCAGTCGGTGGGCTGGAGGATCAAGCCCCAGAACCTCCGATCTGTGCTGCAATTGAAAGCAAAGTTCAGCCAAAATAAACTACAGGAAAAGGGAAATACCTGAAATGTTGTCTCGTCAACACAGGAACTCGTCTTCTCGCGCCGTCTCTCGCGTCGAGCGTTGGATTCTCTCACGAAGTTTGACATTCTGCCTAGCCGGAGCTGCAACTGCGTTTTCTGGCTGTGCTTACACCGGCGGAGTAAAAGAATATATCCACAATGGGTTCAAAGTCGGCCCAAATTACGCCAAGCCGGCCGCCCCTGTCGCAACGCAGTGGATGGATGACTATGACGAGCAGATCAAGGATGAACTGCCGAACTATGCCGACTGGTGGACCACGTTCAATGACCCAAAGCTCAACAGCCTCATGGAAGAGGTGTCTCAGCAGAACCTGACTCTGAAGTCAGCAGGGCTTCGGGTGTTGCAAGCACGCTACGTGCGAGCGATCGCGGTAGGTTCGATCTTTCCCCAGAAGCAGACAGGATCTGGGTCTTACCAGCGTACTCAATACAGCGAGACGATCGCGGCAGGACTTCTGCCGCGGAATACTGATTTGTTCAGGGTCGGATTCGATTCATTTTGGGAACTGGATGCCTGGGGAAGATTTCGACGTGGGATCGAGTCAGCCGATGCCAGTCTGGACGAAACGGTCGAAGATTACGATGCAATGCTTGTGTCGTTGTTGGGCGAAACAGCGACTGCCTACATCGACCTGAGGACGGCGCAGGAGCGAATCAGGTTTGCGAAGGCGAATGAAAAAATCCAACAAGGTTCCCTGGAACTTGCGAAAGCTCGCTTCACTGCGGGAGCGGTTAGCAAACTCGATTTCACACAGTCAGAAACAGTACTCGCCAATACACAACAACTGATTCCGCTGTTTGAGAGCCAAATACGTGCGGCCAATAACAGTCTTTGTGTGTTGCTGGGGATTCCGCCTCGAGACTTGACCGAAGAGCTCGGCGATGGATTCATTCCGGACCTGCCAGCCGATCTTGTCGTGGGGATACCTGCAAATCTGTTGCGACGTCGACCAGATGTTCGCGCTGCGGAGAGACGCGTGGCCGCTCAGAGCGCGGTCATTGGCATCGCTGCCGCTGACTTGCTGCCTCACCTTTCAGTCACGGGTTCTATCTCGCTTGTAGCCAACGATTTTTCTCAGCTCTTTAAATCTGGAAGCTCTGCTGGAACCATCGCACCGGGTTTCAACTGGGATATCCTCAACTACGGTCGTTTGGCCAATAATGTCAACTTACAGGAGGCTCTTTTTCAGGATCTGGCGGTCCAGTATCAACAACAGGTGCTCGACGCCAATGCTGAAGTGGAAACCGCGATCAACAGTTTCCTAAAGTCGAAAGTGCGGCTGATCTATGTTGGAAAAGCCGTCGACGCTTCCCAAGAGTCGGTTGATCTCGCGCAAATTCAATACAAGACGGGGGCTGTGGACTACAACCGTGTGTTCAACCTGCAAACCTCACTCGTCTCTGATCAGGATAATCTTGCTGTTGTGCGGGGTGATGTCGCACGCAGTGTTGTGGCGACGTACAAGGCTTTGGGCGGCGGTTGGGAAATCCGAAATGGTATCCGTCGCGGAGCAGGTGCCAGCAACATCGAACAGGTTCCTGTACCGCCAGTCGAGCAAGTGGATCCTGTTCCAGGCGAAGATCCGAATCCGCCATCGGGAGCGGCCAAGCCCAAGGCTGCAAACGGAGCGGAAGATGCTGTGCTTCCCGCACTCCAACCTGAAGCCAATGCTCCTGAAGCCAATGCTCCTGAAGCCGATGTTCCTGAAGCCAATGTTCCTGAAGCCAATGTTCCTGAAGCCAATGCTCCTGAAGCCAATGCTCCTGAAGCCAATGCTCCTGAAGCCGATGCTCCTGAAGCCCCGGCCCAGGATGCGAACGGCCAGGGAGTAAATTTTCGCAAAGTGCTTTTGCCGGAAGTCAGAGTTGAAGAACTGTAAGGAAACACATTCGGTTTTCCAAGGTGTGGGACTGTTCGTTAGCAAGGATGATACAGAGATGAGATGGAATACGTATGCAGTCGCACTTGTGCTTGTTTGGTTGCTACAGGCAGCCGATTCGCAAGCGAGTGAACCTTGCCTCAGGATTCTGGGCTGCCCGGTGCCAGACTGCATTGGCAAATGGTGTTGTGACGACTATCGACCCAAATGCTTGCCTTTTGTCAAGGTTCCATTTTGTTTTGGATGCGACGACTATTGCAGCAAAAGATTGCCGCAGGTTTGCGTTCCGCTGTGTTTCGGTTGCGATGATTACTACAAGAAGTGCCTGCCACCAGTTTGCAAGCCGCCACTGCTGCATACGCTGAGGTGCATTCCATTCAGATCGTCCTGTCAGTGCATCAAGTGTGTATCACCAGCATGCGATCAGGTTGTCAAAGTGGAAGGGCATGAAACGGCCAACGACATCGCTAAAAACCTGCGGCCCGTTGATTTTTCGGCAATCCTGTCCGAGACGGATGCGGAGAGTACTTTGCAGCCGGTCACGGTCGAGATTTTCAACCGTTGACTGGGGCTTTGCTCAGCCAGATCAGAGTGGTCAGATGTCGAACTCATCGTCCGGAAATTCATCGTCATTGAATTCCTGATCGGCGAACTGATCGTTGTTGATGTCATCATCATTCAGTTCGTTTTCGTCGTCGTCAAATTCGTCCATATCACTTTCCGGCAGTGAGCCACGTTCCATCAATTCGGCAGGCGGATTGCTGTCGTTCTGGGGAATCCAACGGATCGTGGGACGGGGGGGATCAGACAACGCATCGACACATTCCATCGCCATCCAGTTGATGTTGCCAGGACCCTCAGCGGTATCGCCGTCTTCGACTGTGTCATTACCCTGAAGCATGTACAGCGAAGCGCTGCGCAGGAAGCCCTCGATGTCACTTGGTTCGAAATCATCCGTTGTGTAGACAGCTTCGAGATCGGGAAGATCAAGTTGTCCGTTGCCAACGGTATCCATCAGCGACCATATTTCGGTGGCGCGGAATAGTCGCACATTGGTCCACATGTCGAGTGGCGGTAATTCGTGGCTCCACGCGTAGTTCATACCTCGACGCAGACCGTCATCGTCCCGCAGAACTTCGCCACCAGGATTGAAGTAGCAAACGGCACCGGGCATTTCAAGGAGGGCCGAGACTGCTCGTGAAAGGAAATGCAATTCCTGCAACGGGTCGTAATCTTCTGGAAGCAGTGGGACTTCGTCTTCGGGTTCATGAGGATCTTCGACCCCAAGGACGTAACTGATCAGCAACCTGACATGTGCCGTGTGCTGCTTGGCTATGTCTTCGCCATCATCCCAACCCCATGATTGCTCACTAGCCCGTTCCAAGCAGCCAGGGAAGGCGAGAGGAGCGTACTGACCAAGTGACCATGCCACAAAACGCTCGGGTGATTCGTCTGGGTCGCCCATGTCGTCCGGCCACGGGGCACTCGCGGGAGTAACGAGGAGGTGGCCGTTTTCGTGGGGTAGGTAGTCGTACACGAGCGTTTGAGGGGCATCGTCATCATCCATCGATTCGTGTTGACCGACACAATGAAAATCTTTCAATGTCTCCTGCAGCGCGGCAGCGCTTACCGGTTTCCGAAACAGGACGCACACGCCCTGCGTAAACAATCCCTTAGCCATTCTTTCCTCGAACGGGGTGTACGAAACCGGCCTAAAGTGGCTGCCTTGAACCGGTAGCTTGGTTGGTGGAAGGGCCGCATCATACCGAGCAGAGCTGATGCGATGAACGGGATGTAAGGCAGTTCTGCCCAAATTCGTTGCGGTCCTGCGTGTTTTGCACCGCCGCCAATGTTGCGGCTGCGAGGGTGCAGGGTCCCAAACCGCCAGCGGCGGTCCAGTTTAGGCAGCCCGTCGGGTTTCTGTAGGGGAACTCGATGCGTGGGGCATTTGATCGGCCATCTTGATCGACTGAACGTGTTCCGACATCGAATGAACGTGTTCCGAC
>JAPKCI010000219.1 GCA_028823035.1 Rubripirellula sp. | reverse complement strand
GCAACCTTGGAAATCATCGGCCAAGGTGTTCGTTCGACTTTTTTGACCCCACGGGAATATGAGTGTATCTGCCGTCCACGTAAACGAGCGGCTGTTTTACACATCAATCGACCACGGCACTGTCAAACAGCGCTGTCGACAGTCCTGTTTTAGACGCACATCTCATGAGTCATCATCGAGTATGTGTGACGCCCAAAACTCGTCTACACCCTCTGTCCAAACCTTCTCTGCCGACGAAACACTTTTTCCTGCAGCAAATTGTGTTCGTTCCACTGCAAAGAACTCGGCATGATCCTCGTTAGAGGGAGAATCCAGTTCGCGTAAGCCATCTTCTCTCATGAACGAGTCTCGGAAATCTATTTCGTCGGATCCCGCAAGGGCACGCTTCCCTTTTCCCACACTTCCAAGGTGTGCATCGGGTCCGCCAGTTGGCTGAGGGTGTAACGCCCTGCTCGGCTTATGCGATCTTCCGCTCACCACATCAAACGCTCGGCTGTCCCATTGCCCAACCGCGCCTTCCCCTTCACCCGCTGTTGCACTGTTGGATTCACCTTGAAGCCGTTCCAAATGATTGATCACCCGTAAAGCATCGAGGGCAGTGATCCGATCATTGCCTGATGTGTCGAAGTAATAGAAGTTTTCCCAATCAACACTTTGATGGTCGTGAGAAAACCCTATGAAACTCAGAGCACCGTCCTGAGCTGAGAAACGGCGAGAGCTCAGTTCGTTGATAATCAACAAGGCATCTCGCGCCGACGCAGTACCGTTGCCGTCAACATCGTAGGAGAGCACAGGATTTTGCCACTCAATGGGACCTGAAACATCAATCTCCGCTGTTTCGGTACGGTATCGTCGGTAGTAGTCACCATCTTGAGTCCCACCCGGCCATAGCGTCCATGTGGGTTCCAGTTCGATCTTCTCATAATCCGAGACATAGGTGAGCAATGCATGTTCGGAACTGGTGTCGCCAAGCACAGCATCAGGCACTACACGAAGTTTCGTCTCGAGTGCACTGTGAAGATCGAACGCTTCGATGGAATCAAGTTGATCCAGCAGCGCCTCATTGATCACGAACATGGGTTCACCGGTTTGCACGACTAGCCGATCAACGTGATTTTCAATTCCGCCCCAAAAGAAATCGCCAGCCCCTGAATAGATGAATTGATCATCACCGATACCTCCAAACAGTTCGTCGACACCGCTTCCCCCGTCGAGAACATCATTACCACCCTCACCAAACAAAAGATCATCATCGTCTCCGCCGCTAAGGCGGTCATGATTCGAACCACCTCTTAAAATGTCAGTCCCTTCGTCACCAAAGAGATGGGCAGGACCGCTTCCGGCAAACAACCGATCGTTGTCTGGTCCACCGTGCACTTCGATGGGCACGTTCACACTACTGCGAACACGAACTTGATCTGCCCCATCAAAGAGAGTCATGAAGACGGACGTGACATCCAATGAGGAAAACACCTGGGGCGAATCTGTCCCCGATGTGCTGTCTGACCCACCGTTGTCGGACTCGCCAGTAACGGCCAGGTTGCCGCTGACGGCCAAGTCCAGATGACGTCGTTGAATTTCCACGTCGTCATCGTCCGTCGTTCCGATGATTTGAAGCTCACCATCATGCAAACCGACGCCGCTGACATACCGATTGAAATTGGTACGAATCGGTTCGTACATGCCAGCTTCCGTGACACGTGCAGAGGCAAGATAAATCCCTCCTCGTTCGTAGGCATGCGTACTAGAGAATGAATGACTAGGTCCCTCGACCTGGATGACAGTAACCGGTGAGTCATCACCCCAATCAATGGTAACCACATGGTTATCTGCGATTCCCGGATCCAAGAACGTTCCGCTGAGCGTGGTCGATTCGCTAGGACCTTGCAAAAACGAGTCCACTTCAACAACGAGATCACTTGGCGTGACGTTCTGAACTTGAACAAAGGTCTTGTAGTCGGTGTATTCCCCATCCGAATCAAGAACCCTCGCGAAAACGCCGTAACGCCCATCGTTTTCGAAATCAAAATCAGCGATGCCTACGTCCAATGTTCCATCTGAATATACAGCGTTGTCCCGAGCTTCCTTGTCTGTCGACAGGAAATAACGCGGCGCGTCTTCCGGTACTCCTTCGCCTTCAAGGCCAGAGCTTGCTTGTGAATCAATCGCATCACAAGACTCAAGACGCACCTGAGTGGTGGACCCTTCAACAACCGAGGCTTGCTTTGAAAATGTGTGATAGACTCCACAGGTTTTCTCAGGGATTGGAACAGCAATGGGGAATTGTTCATACCCTTCCAGTAAATGAATCGTACTGATCCCACCACTGGAAAACAGATTGGATTGAATCACCAAATTCGAAGTCGCAGGCTGCTGCAACAGGTAACCCATTTTAGTTGTCATTCCATCACTTGACGCCCATGTCCCATTGGTTTGCATGATTCCAGCATCCCCAGCACTGCTATTCTTCGGCTCCCCGCTTCCCCAATTTTCGTAACGATCCAAGTACGAATATCCGTTGTCTGCATCTCCAACATAGAACGGCAACGCATCGCTGTTATTCAGCGACCAGACCCATTTATCATCCAACGGTACACGACGGGATGCCAACCACACCTCTTTGCCGTTGGCGGTGTTTTGCGCATCTTGCTGTGCTTGAATATTAGCAATTGAAGCAAGGTATCCACCACGTGAGAGCGCATCCTCGTTTGCTTCACTCCACGTGAAATCACCCTCCACAAACTGTAGCGGTCGCTGCTTGATGTTGATTCCATCAACGAACGCAGTCTGGTCGACTAACGACGTGTCAAATCCGGTGAACGTGAGTGTGCTTGCCCCAACGCTCGCATCCGAGGCCAGCCCGTCAAATACGAAGGGAATCCCGACCGTTTGATAGCTTGTGGAGACGGGAAATTGTGTCGTCAACAATTTCCCATCCAATTTCACCTTAATGGTGGGAACTGCGTAGTCACTTCTTCGCGCGATATCAAATTCCAAAAGATAGGAATTCCCGGGAAGCAAACCTTCGATTGGCTGCGAGATAGAGCCCTCTTGCTGAATGAACGCTACTTGGTTGCCAAGCGGTGCATCAGGATTGCGGTTCGTGAAACCACTGCCATTTCCTGTGATCCCCGACGATCCGCTAAACACCCAGTCACTTCCCTGAGGGTTGTAGGAGAAACCATCTGCTAACTGCGTGGGCATCTCAAAACTTCCGCCTTTGATCAGCCCCGTCGCCAATCCAGGGACCGCCCCGGGCATCTCGCTTGACAACGCGGACAGGGTGATGCCTCCTGAATCGAGATTAATGATTGGTACACGTTGCGGAATCGTCAGTCCTGCATCGGAATTAACATCAATCGCGTGAACACCCTGCTGGACGTTCGAGAAATCCAGAATGGTAAGACCTCCCAGCACAAACTTCCCGGGGATTGCGTTGGCATCACCTAAGTCGCGTTGCGAGATCCACTCGCTGATCCGTGGAGATGCCTCAACGATGGGGTGCCAGTCATTCCAAGTTGGTATATCCCGAAACATTCCGGTGGTTTGTATTTCCACTTGTTCAATGACCAAATCACCATGGTTGCGAATTGCGATATCACCGGAATCGGTCCTGACGCTAAGCGTCGTCACATCCGTGTAAAGTGGAGCGTCAACGCTCCCCACACCACCCTCGGCCACCAAAATCACAGAGGACGCGTTCACGTTCAGCAAATCCCCCGATAGGTTATCGATGATCGCGGCGTCGCCATTGGTACGATTGGCCTCAACACCGTCATATCCTGCCAGAACCAACACATCTCCGCCGGTTGCGAGGTTGCTAACCCAAACATCATTTGCTGACAGCACAATCAAGTTCCCGTGCTCACCAGCGATGGTCGAACCATCTTGCATCCAGACAGATCCAGGTTGCCCGCTATCGACCAAAATCCCATCCTCACGGACCGTTCCCGAGTTGATCAGGACCTGTCCTGCGCCCATCGCACGAACCGATGGCAATTGCAACAAGTAGCCGTCCCTGTTGGCCCCTGCCGAAAGATCGTTCCATTGTCCATTCGATTCAATTTCAAGGATATTCTCGGACGTAGTTCCGTTTGGCTCACCTGTGTCGACGTTCCAATCTGCAATCAAGCCATTGACAGTTTTCCCGTCAGCATAAAACGCGATGCCATCATTGCTGAGCACCGTGTCAGGGTTGGGATAATATTGCCCCGTGACCGATGGTGCGTTCGTCCAATCCCAAATGCCTTCATGTCCTTGATCGGTGCCGCCGGCCAGCGCAGAACGCCCGTCGAGCAGACCCTCAATGTCATCGTTAATCGCATCACTGTTTACAATGCTTAGCCAACCGCCTCGGACATTCGCCTGTTCGATTGCTTGGTTGTAATCAATCGCTCCCTCGATGACTTCTAATTCACGATTGATTCGGATTCCTGAACTACCGACAATATTAATATCCCCACGGCCGCCAACGGTCTCGATCCGCCCATTGACCACAATACTGCTTGGGCTTGAATACTCCACAACAAACGGAAGCGGGTCTTCCCCGTATCGATCATTCCACTCGCCGTCGGAATACATAATCGCGGCATCTTCTGTTCCCTGGAAATCGTTGGGTTCCCCGGGGTACCAATTCATGTAGCCCGAATCCAGAAGCAACCCATCGAAACGACGCGTCCACGTTCCCTCCTGAAGTTCATCGCTACCATCGATCCAAAACGATACACTCCCAGCTAGTCTTTGGAATTCAAATTGATCGGCCTCCGATGCGATGGTTGCTACACGTCCCCCTTGGGATGCCGCATCAACAACAGCCTCGTCATAAGTGAATGTATGCGTGCTTAGCGAATAATTCTTGCCCAACTCCAGGATGTATTGTCGCGGCATCTTTTTATTAAGGTCGTTCCACTTTCCTGTGCTGCCATTTACCTCAATGTGATCCTCGACATCGTCATAATTGTTTGGTTCTCCGACGTTCCAGTTGGTGTATTGGTGATTGACAGTGACGCCGTCTGACTGGCCTGCCCAGAACGGTAATTGCGAGGTAACATCCTCATCTGTTGGTGTCTCCCAGACCCAAATGCCCTCCTGTTGCGCATCTGAGGCTCCAATCCATATTGGATTGCCGGCTGCTACCTGTTGAACTGCTTCTTGCGTCGTCTGGTCATTAAGAATGGCAAGCGTTCCCCCACGTCGTCTGGCCTCCGCCCTCGCGTCGTCAAAAGTCAGTTCGTCCGAGATGTACTGGTACGATGAGGAACCATTGGCAAGCAAAATCAAGTCCCCCCCACCTTGCACCAGCACGTGACCTTCGACCCAAATCACGCCTTCCGCGGCAATCATCACGTGGTTCATGCCGTCCCCAGTTCGTAACGGCGCAACGGTAAGATCGCCGACCACGAGTGATTGATTATTCTCAAGATGTACAGAACCGGCGGATGACCTGCTCTGGATCGCATCGACTTGGGCCTTCAAGGCTTGATCGGGAATCCCAAATCCGCCTGTCGACGCAAGCACCAATGTTCCCGAGACGACCGAAGGCCCGGTCGTATCAGCAGGACTGGTGAGTTGCCCAGTTCCCGCCCAAATGACCTGCCCGCCGGGTCCCGTCGTTATTTGTTGATCAACGATCACATCAGCATCTGACCTGAGCGTTACATCGCCATGTTCGGAGATGATGTTTTTTAAGTGCAAAAGGTCGTTGGACACGGTTGCCGCACCAACATCGAATAAACTAACGTCGCCGCTGAGATGCGCGCTGATCGTGCTCGTGTTGCGATCAGCAAAAACGAAATGCAGATCGACGGCGACCAAAGGATCGGTGTTTGCAGTTGATTCAGCGGTGATCGAAATGTCACCGTCGGCATCGATTCTTTCGAGACTGTACTCATAATAATCAAGGGGAGTCGCTTTCGTCACATCCTCGGCCGGCAACAACGTCAGTTTCAGATCGCTGCCAGCTTCAAACAGGTTGAACCTCGTAGAGGTTTCTTCTCGAGCGTCCAAGGTCAACGCCTGTATACGCAGGTCAATGTCGCCGCCGGAACGTACTTCTCTTGGCTGCAGCACGCTTCGTCGGCGGAAATTTGTTTCGTACCGAGCAGAAATATTGAAGGGGGTCAACGCTTCGTTAAAGACGGAGATGTCAAATAGCGAACCATTGAGTGCGTCAATTCCAGCCGAGTCGTTTGCGAGCAGCCACCGACCATTGGGAATCGTCAATTGGCTGGATGAGTCGTTCCCTGAAAGTAAACCTTTCGCTTCTTCCTGCCCATTGAGAAAGATTTGCAGTGACTGTTCTTCTGGATCGACAACGACGGTGAAGTAATACCATTGACCTGGCCGAACCAGAAGAGCCTTGGAGTTCAGTCTAGTAAAACTTCCATCGACCAGTGGTGTCGAGAGATTGAGAGTGCCATCGCGGTCGACCCACAGGGTCAAGTCAGACTCACTCGCGGAGGACGCCGATGGGCCTTTCGAAAATATGGTTTGCGCTTCGGATGTAAACTTGTCGATTTGGAACCAACCAGAAACTGTCTGCGCATGGGCGTCATTAAGCTTCGCATTGTCATTAACAATCGCATAGCTTTCGGTAGTGCCATCAAAGCGAACTGCGTTGTCAAATCCCAACGGGCCAGCATTGAGTTCATGGCTGACGTGCGAGTAGTTGCCATCGATTTCGTTTGTCGACGAGTCATGCATTTCAGTCCCATCAAACTCGTTCATTCCCCAGCGAGCATTGGCTGCTGGACCAAAGGCCAGATAAAGCTTTCGTACTTCTGCATCGCTTAGTGACCGATTGAAAATTGCAACTTCGTCAAGCCATCCGTAGAATCCCGACAGTTTGGAGGGGGAATTACCAAGGTGCCAGTCACCGGACTCGGATCGAACCTTAGAGTTTTTATCAAAGGTGACCGAATTTTGTTCCCGTCCGTTTAGAAACAATTTCATTTCGCCTTGTTCTGCGTTCACCGCTGTGGCGAAGTGATACCAGCGCCCCGGTTCGATTAGGCCAGCTTCGGTCGTTAACTCATGTTGGCCGGTTTGATTGGCTAGCCCCATCCCGACGTGCAGAAATCCACCTCGTCCAACCCAGAAAGTGTTCTCGCGGTTGCTGCCATTTTCTGTGTAGTCCGTGTTCCCGGTTCCCGGCGATCCAAGGAAATAGATTGCTTGCCAATCGATGTCCGTGCGGTCCACCATGAACCAGCCACTGATGGTCTGACCATCGAGTCCACTGGGCGTGAAATCGCTTCCCTTGACATAGCTGAGTGTGTCACCCGGGAATCGTACCGCTGTGTTTTCTCCTACAATCGCACCGGTTTGGTGTAATTCAACGCTGTCACCGTAGACTCCGTTGTGACCATTTCCTGAGGAATCAACCGCCTCTGGCCTGATCGATTCCCCAAGCCGCCAGTAGGCGTCGGGCTTACGTTGCAGGACTCGGTCAGGATAAAGCGCCCGTTCTTTGAGCTTGATTGTAAACGGTTCGGCATTGGCAACGCTTGGGTTGGCGATCACATCACCGTTGATGGCGTCCATCACGATGGCAGCCGCAGTGACATTAACACTTGCCCCCGCAGCTGCGTTGGCATAAATGCTCCCACCGGCATTGATCAGCTCAACTTGTCCGAGCCCGACATTGATATCGCCGCCGATCAGAAGGTCAGGGCCTGTCGCATCAGCTGCATCGGAATCGAAGTAATCATTTTCGACACGCAATAAACTGAACGTGCTGATGTCGTCGGTGCTCAGGCTGGGCTGCCAATCGTCAGTAATCGCACTGGTGGGTGTAATCTCAACAATACTTAGCGACCCTTTGAAATCAAAACTCCCCGTTTCGAAGTCCATTCCCTGAATCAGCATGTCCGATGGTGATTGATTGACAATATGAACTCTTGGCACCGTCCCAAGGATAGGTTTTCCGGACAATTTGTTCACGATTGTCGACCCAGGTTTGGTACTCGAATCGGTTGTGTTCAAGTTAATTCGAAACAACGTATCAAGTGATTGTTCGTCGACGCCGTCGTAGTTGATTGGAGCGACGCTAATCGTTTCATTAGGACCAAATGTGTAGGGCTTTGTAGTGTCAACGTCGCTCAGGGAAATGCCATTGGCTCTGATCACCAGACCATTGACATCAACTTCGAGATTCCGCAGATCGGGAACCTTGACGGTCGCGTCCCACGTCACCAAGTTATTCGTCTTGAACGTCCATGAGTCTTCGTCGTTCTTGTTGTGCAGATCGTTAGCGTCTTTATACTGCGAAGTTCCGTACGTCAGTTGGTCCGTCAAGTGCATCCCGTCGTGGACGGCGGACAGGTTCAACAATTTTGTAAAGAGCTGGACGCTCTCGTCGGACGTGACACTTGAGTTGGTTTCAACATCCAGATCCGTCAAGAGCTCGTAAATGCCGTGTCCCAGATTACGCTTGAAGTTGGCGTGGGCGTTCACATCGATGTTCTCGTGCTTGGCACGAACGGTAACCTCTTCTCTTGCATCAATAACGGTATTGCTTCCAATGTCAACAAACGTTTGATCGAAGAAGTAAGTGACAGCCTTTGCTTTCTTTGGCATCAGACCCGCACCTTGGACCTCCGCAAACGTCTTGGCTTTGGCATCGTGGACCTTGGCCTCGATCTCGACAGTCTCTGCCCGCAGATAGGATTCCGAAACGTTGACGCTCGTTTCGACGTTGTCGGAGTCGGAACCGACTCGAACGCCTAAAAACGTCCGACTATTCGTTCCGGTATCATCGTGAGCGTTTGCCTTCAATTCCCCGATGGCGCCACCGGCCTTTGCAAATGACGTTAGGTCATCCTGGAACGAGGTAAACGCATTTAATTCCAGACGGTTGCCGGCGGACAGCCTTGCATAGTCATCAACTTCCACCTTGGTGGTGTAGTCATGCTGAATTTTTGACCAGGAATTCTGGGCCGGAAACAGCCCACCGCCATAGGTTTTTGCGGTCGCATTAAGAGAATCTGCATTTTCAGCCCGAATGGTCAAATTGTTTTGGGCATGGACTGCTCCCTTGACTTGGATTTGACTGTCAACTTTGGCATCGACACTCGCAGTCGAATTTCCCACCTCGACCAAAATGCCGACAAAGGTGTTTTCGGTGTAAGTCTCAGCGTTGCCGTGAGCGTTGGCCAGCACGTAGACGTCATCGCCTTGCAGTGAGACACCAGAACCGATTGAAATTTTGACATTAGGTTTTGCTGAACTGATCGCTCGTGGCACACCGACCCCGACCAACCCACCACCACCGCCAGTGGTCACCGCACGCGCGAGACCCTGATTAATAGTGACCGGAGATTGCCAACCTGGACTGACGTATTCGAGTTTCTGCGTGTCGGATCCTACCTCGGTGAGATCGACGATCAGCTTATGACGACCTCGCCCAGGATCGGTTAAATCGATTCCCTCCACGCCAAGAGTGCTGCCTTTGCCAATGTATCCTGTGTAGCCCTGAGCATTTGAGACGAATCCAGATAAAGTGATCGCGTTTTTGGTGAACCGATCCGGTAGCGTTGCGGCGAGTTGAAAGGAATCTTGTTCGGCGTTGATAACGTAATACGTCTGACCTTCCACTAGGCCTTCAATCGGTTGCTCGTCCGCTTTCGTCAAGAAGTGTTCGACTTGATCAGACTTATTTAAACCACTCACCGGAATTGGATTTGAGTTCACAAATGCAGTATCACTGGGATCAAAGAAATGATACTGATCGGCCCCCGAGTGGCCACCAGTGACGAAGTAGGCTTGCCCGTCGGTGAGATTATCAATCAATTGATTGGAAGACGCCCCGATCCAGGCTTCGGGATGACTTGCCATGGCGGTCGTTGCCAATGCGTTTTCCTCGGGCGATTGGATCGTTGCCAGCCAACCGCCTTGGTTCACGATTGCGTCCCGCTTCGCCTCGTCGTAGGTGCCCTCAAAATCAACGAACGTGAATTGCAGCGATTCAAGCAACCAGTGATGAACACCATCGCCGTCAACATCATTCCATAGGCCGGTAGTGCCGGACATCTTGATTTGGGTTTCATTGTTAATCAATCCGGTGTCATTCGGCTCGCCATGCGACCAAAAACTCTCATAGCCATTTTTCTGGTCTCCTCCTGATTTTCCATCCCAAAACTCCTTCCCGCTCTCCGGACCCTTGCTGTCGGATGTCCAGTACCAATGACTACGGTCGTCCGCGTCTGAGCCACCAAGATATGCCTCGTTTCCGGACGCCGCTGTGTTCGCCAACTCCCACTCGTCTTGGCTCGTAATGGTGGCAGGCCAAACGCCGTCGTAAGTCCCAAGAATGCTGTCCCGCTGACTGACCGATCCAGTTTTATCACTCAAGAAGAACTGGGGCCTCTCCAGCAGGTATCCCGTG
>JAPKCI010000218.1 GCA_028823035.1 Rubripirellula sp. | reverse complement strand
TAACCAAGTCCGGCGATTAACCAATTCCGGCGATTAACCAATTCCGGCGATTAACTAGCCTTGCGATTTGCAAGCATTGAAGTTCCGCGAATGGCATTGTTCGCAACGGGATTGCTGAAAACAAGATTGTTCGGCACATAGCATCGCAATTTGCGTCGTAAATCTCGCCTGTCCTCACCAGGAGGCATTCTTCTGATCGACGTTGACCCTGACCGAACCATTTCGGACAATCACCCGAGTTCATTTAGATTACCGGAATTGCCTCGTTTGTCTTGCACTCATGTCCGCCACGATTGACTCTGATCTGTCCCAGTATTGCCTGCGCACGGCCCAAGCAGCGAAGTCTGCTTCGTATGCATTGGCATCCCTTGATGCATCTGTGAAAAATCGTTGGTTGAATGAATCGGCCGAGATGCTGGTCGCTTCGACCGCAAAGATTATCCAAGCCAATGAGCGAGACTTGGCGGCGGCCTTCGATCACGGCCTTTCAGACGCTGCCGTCGATCGTTTGCGTCTAGATGCGGATCGCATCGCAGCGATTGCCAGCGGATTGCGTGAAATTGCGATGCTCCCCGATCCAGTGGGCGAGGTGATTGATGGCTTCACGCGACCGGGCGGGCTTCAGATACAAAAGAAACGTGTACCCTTGGGCGTCATCTTCTTCATTTACGAGAGTCGTCCCAATGTGACGGCTGATGCTGCTGGGATTTGCGTCAAGAGCGGCAATGCCGTCATCCTTCGTGGCGGCAAAGAAGCCATCCACAGCAGCACGGCTATCGTCGATATTTTAGCCGACGGTGCCACACGATGCGGCGTACCGGAATCAGCAGTGCAGTTGGTTGAGACCACCGATCGTGCAGCAGTCGGCCATTTTCTTGGGTTCAGTGACTTGATTGACGTCACCATACCCCGAGGCGGCGAGAGCTTGATTCGCCGGGTCGCCCGGGAAGCGACCATGCCTGTGATCAAACACTACAATGGCAACTGCCACGTCTACATCGATCGTTCGGCAAATCTTGAAATGGCCGCCAGAATTGTTGAAAACGCAAAATGCCAACGAATGGGCGTCTGCAATGCTTGCGAATCACTTCTGGTTCACGCCGACGTGGCCGCTGAGGCACTTCCGTTAGTTGCCGCGCGGTTGGAAGCTCAGGGCGTCGAACTGAGAGCAGGAGAACGTGCCTTGAAATTCCTTGCCAACGCTCTGCCGGCAACCGAACAAGATTGGTCGGCCGAGTATTTGGGACCCAAAATCAGCATTGCACTCGTGGACTCGTTGGAGCAGGCTGCTGCGCATATCAACCAGCACGGCTCACACCATACAGATGCCATTGTCACCGAAGACTTGTGTTCGGCAAACGCATTCACAACGCTTGTCGATAGCTCCGCCGTCATGGTGAATGCGAGTACCCGATTTAATGATGGCGGCGTCTTCGGCTTGGGTGCTGAAATCGGCATTTCAACCGACAAGTTCCACGCTCGAGGCCCCTGTGGCCTGCGCGAGCTGACCACCTATAAGTACATTGTTCACGGCACCGGCCAAATCAGAGAATAGCTTTTTCATTCCATGCATTGCATGGGCAGTGACAAACGATCATTCATGCCTGTTTCTTCAGCGCGGCGGCTAATACCCGACGTTGGGTAGCGACAGGGACACCAAACCAGCAGACAGTTCCAGCACCGAGCATCGTTCGCCCCCAGGGCGGCACAATCGCAAACTGGAATCCCAAGGGACGAAGGACATGGCAGACGAATCACTTAGTCAAAATCAGGTCGAGAACCTACTCAAGGCAATGGAAACGGTGGGTGACGGTCCGCCCCAACCTCAGCCAACAGGTTCAACTGGCGAAAGCGGTCCAGTCGTGGGAAGCGTCCCACAATCCTCCGTCGGACCGGGCGCCAGAATCACAGCCTACGATTTCAAGCGTCCGGAAAGGGTTGGCAAGGATCAAATGCGAGCCATGCACTCTCTGCATGAAGCATTGGCCCGAAACTTCGGAGCAGCGATCTCCGGCATGCTCCGCACAATGATTGAAGTCAAACTGCTGAGTGTCGATCAACTCACCTACAGCGAATTTGTTTTCAGTCTTGATAATCCCAGTTGCTTCAATGTTCTCAAACCCATTCCACTGGATGGCAACTGGATCCTCGACATTGCCCCGTCGCTCTCCTATGCGATCATTGACCGAATGCTCGGTGGGGATCCCAAACCAACCGACACACTGCGACGACCATTGACCGAAATCGAAAATCGCTTGATCGGACGGATCGTCGATATTTTCCTGAAACAACTCAAAGAGTCATGGGAAAACATCATCGAACTCGATTTCGAGGTCGAAAGCGTCGAGAGCAACCCGCAACTGGTCCAGATCGTACCACCAAACGAGGTTGTAATTCTGGTTGGTTTCGAACTGATGCTGGCGCAAAATCGTGGCATGCTGAACTTGTGTATTCCGTTCAACACGATTGAAAACTACAACTCAAAATTATCCCGCAACGGCTGGGTGGGCTACGGAAAGGGTACACCCACCAAAGAAACTAAAGGAAAAATCACCACTAGCATTGATCGGGCACCCGTCGATGTCGTCGTCACCTTGGCGCGTTCCAAAATTCGCACCGGTGATCTACTGGACCTGTCCGTTGGTGACATCATCACCACCGAGAAAGAAATTGACGCTCCAATGGAATTGGCCGTGCAGGACGTCCCCAAATATCACGCCCGAGCCGGAGCTTTCAAAGGCAAAAAAGCGGTACAGATCGAATCCACGATCGAAAAACTTTCGCACAACGATAGACGCTAGCACTTCAGTGCGTTCTTCCCCCATGGGTCACTCAGCGAACAAAAAGCCGCCTCGTTCGCATTCCAAGAAAAAACGGCTAGAAATTTCTGATACTTTTTTGCAGGCGAGCTTCCAATTAACCGGCTTTGCTAGCAATCTACGGCGTTTGCACTTCCCATTTCCGGCTGTCCAGCCAGAGCGAAGGCACCGATCAGCTTCAGCGAACCAGGTTTTGGGACCGGCAATGGAAGCAGGTGACTCGCCAGCGACAACACCTGCTGAGGTTCCTCAAACCACGCTCGCCCAAGAGAAGCGGAAGGCAAATGCGTAGACTGAGGCGAACACCGGCGGACGCTTGGTCGGAGCACAATCCGGGATGATAGAAACGGCGTTCAAGCTGTCACGAAATCGTTCTGAGTGAACAATGGCAACCAACGAGCAGCCCCCCAGAGGGGACTGCAAAACAACCTAGCGTCGGGGAGTCATTGAAAAGCCCCTTGTCCGCCTAGCTTTGCGAGCAGCCTCAGTGAACCTGTGGTCCGCCCAGCGTCAATCTCGACACGGGAGCAAGGATCGAAGCCAAATGGGCTTAGATCATCTCCTTGAGGCCTTTAAGAGGACGGATGGTCAATTTCTTGCTGGCTGGCTTTGGTTTGAGCCAGATTTCGGTGCCATCAGCAGGATTACGTCCCTTTCGCTTTGGCTTGGCAGGAACGTCCTTGAGAACAATCTTGCAGAGGCCAGGAATTGCGAACTGTCCGGGACCGCCCTTGCAGATCGCTTTCTCGATCTCGCCTGCCAGCGCGTCAAAAACGGCCGCCACGTCCTTCTTGGACAGCTCGGTCACTTCAGCGATATTGGCGAGAATCTGTGTTTTTGTTGGCGCCTTCAGTGCAGCTTTTGCCATGGGGGAGAACCTTTAAGTATTGAGAGTTTTGGGTCATTTTGGGCCTGATTAACACATGCCCGTGATTCCTATGGGCAAAGTGTTATGTCCCTGCCGCGATCCATGCAACCCGGCTTTGGCCAAAAAAACCAACGTTTTCGGGGGTTTTTGCAAGGGGTATTGACTCACGACCTCCAGCCAGTCCCCATTTCTGCCATGAACCCGGCTATCAACGGTGTCTTCAAGGTCCCACCAAACACGTTTTTACCGTCTCTTTTCGAGGTCCAAACCACGCGAGTTCAAACCTTCAGGCGGTGACGAATCAAGGAAGCAATTGCCCGTAACGTGGAATCACTTGAGTTAAGAAACCAAGTTAAAAATCACCGCCCAACAAAGTATCAATATTGGTTTCGTCGAGCGTTCCCAAATCGCTCGTTTGCTCTGCTAGTTGTTCACCCGCCGAGCCAACAATGGTTAGCTCATCAGCGATGTTCTGCATTACCGAATCGACGACTTGATCATTGTCTGCCGACGATTCTCGAACGGGACTAATCATCGACTCCCCGAGCCAGATGTCACCTTGCTCGGTGGCAAGCACAGCGACGTCAGAGCGAGTACTTTGATCCCGCGTAGCAGGAACAAACAGATCGGCACGAGTGACAGCTTGGGCTGCCGAGGACTCACCCTCGGCTTGCAGATCGCCGACGGTCAAGTGTCCCTGCGTTTGGAGCAGAGTACGCTCAATGAGTTCCCCCTCTGGAACACCAGCAGGCAGTGCCTCACCTTCGGCATTAGAACTGGATGAGGTGGTGAAGCCTAAATCATCAAGGTTAATCTTCAACAAACTCAAATCGCCCACAGAACCACGTGATTCGACGCTCAAATTATCAGAGACAAGTTCGGTAGCTTCGACATTCTCTGTAATCGCAGAGCCTTGGCTATCGGTCGCAGGGCGGGAAGCATGGACAGTGACAGTGTCAGTGTCAGTGTCTAATTCTACCTTGGAGACCTCAATATCTGTTTCGGCGAGTTCAAGCGTCAAAACACTCGATTTTCCCGGTTCCACTGCAACATAAATCGAATTACGAGATGCTGATCCAAAGAAATCTTGGAGAAGGATGTACTTAGCTTTCAGTTGGCCCAAACCCGAATCAACCGTGATACTGCCGTCGTCTGCAAGACTTGTGACCGCTATTTCTTGGGCGTTTTCGCCTCCCTGCAGGAACGGGATCGCAGGAATCATAATGGTGTAATTACCCGGCATCAGATCTGCAAATGCAAGCATGTCCGCATCCAAGTCCGGTGTCGTCTCGACCTCTTGACCGAGCAGATTGGTTCCCACGAGCATGATGCTGCCGACTTGAAATTGTTTCGCTGTCGTGTCGATCGCGAGCGTGATTGTACGCGGTTCAAAATCGGTGACTTCCACAGTGATCGTTCCCGCACTGCTCACCCCACTTCCGTCGCTGACCACATAGTCAATGGTATCCATCCCCACAAAATCTGTGGTGGGCGGCGTGTATAGGATCCCCTGCGTCAGGGGATCAACAGAGACCGAACCGCCTGCGTTGGTATTGCTATCGACCGACACCGTCAGCGTTTCACCTTCGTCGACATTGGCGGGCAGATCGCTCAAATCGAAGACTCGACTTTCCTCTGAGGCCCGGTTCAGATTGACAGAAAGATCACTCACGGGCGGTGCATCATTCTCAGCACTGACAGTGAAGGTAACCGTTCCCACAGAAATACCACCTCCGCTGTCACGGATCGTGTAGGGAACGTGCTCAATGCCATTGAAATTGGATGCTGGAGTGTAGGCAAGTTGGGTGCCGTCAGCACTTTGCACAGCTTGGCCTCCCTGATCGGGAACACCTATCGAATCGAGCACGAACGGCTGATTGTCGACATCACGCAGATCGTTGGACAGAACCACAAAATCTGCGGTCGCTGCGTCCTCAACGACTTCATAACCATCATCGACCGCGGTTGGCGGATTGTCGGCAGGCAGGACCGTTACGGTGACAGTGACCACATCATCCAACTCACCGTCACTGACAACGTAAGTCAACGTTTCGACGCCGACATAGTCAGCCGCTGGTGTGTAGGAAATCGACAGCCCGTCATTGGAAACAACAGCGACACCGCCATTGCTGAGTGAACCCACCGAAGTGATGGTCAATGTCTCACCGGTATCGGGTAAGTCACTGTCATTCTGGAGCACATTCAACAGGTTATCGGATGAATTCTGGTCGACGCTGACCGCATCGTCGATTCCACTGGGCGGATCGTTGACAGACGTTACATCAACGGTCACAGTCGCGTTCTGCTGAACCCCCCCTGCATCGCTCACACGGTACGTGAAAACAACGGGGCCAGCAAAATCATCTGCCGGTCGAAACGTCAAAACCCCACCCGAAACGGTCGAGGTACCGCCCGAGGTTGGCTGACTGGCTGAGATGAGCGACAAGGATCCGCCGCCAGCATTCACAGTGTCGTTGCTGAGAACATCCAGCACGGTGTCACCCGAGTCCTCGGCAACCGTGTAACTGTCATCCACTAGGGTAAATGATTGCCCGATCGCAAGACTTGTGCTCCCGTAGGCAATCGCCGAGGCGGGTAGGGCATTGTCCAGACCAAACAGCAGGAACTCGCTCGAAACGTCGTCCGCAGGACTGCTGAGAATATTCACGTTGCCACTGACAAGTGCTTCCATGCGCACCGTGGCAATCAGGCTTTCCGAAAGGCCGGTGGCTGAGGTGGCTGACGAAACCGCGCCCAATTCATTGATCAAACCAGTTTCAAATGTCCCTTTTCGGGTCACCGAGAATGCGGGGTCGAACTCAATCGCACTGCCCGGTGATGGCCGGATCAGCGTCTCATCAAAACTGATATCAGCGAATGCTCCATAAACACCATCCATATCAATGAAGGGCCTGATATCCAAGGCAAAGAACTTCATCAGAAACTCTTCTCCCGCTGCAATACCGGTGATCGGGTTACCCTCCAGGTCCGTCAGGTCGATTCTGACTGCAGAAATCGGGGCCTCTGACACATCGACAGTGAAGGAGTCCGAGCGGACATTACCCGCCAGATCAGTTAACTCCAAGATGAAGGTTTGCGGACCCAACTGTTCGCTGGTCGGCATCCAATCGATGATTCCGGTGCTGGTTTCCAGGGTGGCACCTGCCGGTCCACTAAGCAGGGTATAAACCAGTCCGGTACCTTCCTCGCTACTGATCAGATCAGTCGAGTAAGCCGCCCCCACGTTCGCCTGTGTATTGGCGGTGCCCGAGACGACCGCCGGCTCGATCGTGTCGTAAACCACCGTGAGCGTTGGTGAAAATGTGCTCGTTTGCCCAGTCATTGCCTGGCGTGCAGCCAACTCATAGGTCCCGTCCCCCAAAGCGGCAATGTTACTGGTCGTGATCACCACGCTCGACCCCGAAGCGATAGCAGTCCCGACAACGGCGTTGCTGACTTGGTCGACCAAGTCAACGGTAGCCCCGTTCTGAACACCTTCCACCAGAAACGACATGGCGCCCTCATTGGTCACGCTGTCACTGCTGCTTGCTCCGCTATCACTGGAGGCATCAAGGTCCACGAGTGTGGGAGCCAAAATCCCCTCGCTTTCAAAAACAAAAGCAACACTCTGGGTGTCACTGTCGCTGCCGGAATTTCCGACCACGCCTGCCCCGGGTCGGACTCCGACCTGAACCTGAATCGTACCTACGAAATCAGTCGCTGGTGCCACCGTCAAGAGACCAGAAACCCCATCCATGGACACAGTCCCGCTGGATCCCGGAGACAGTGACTGAGCAAAGTAGGTAACGTCATCCCCTTCCACATCGGTGCTGCTGACCTGCAACTGTGCATCAGTATTGACATCGGTCGATTGCGGCGTGGTGATCGGATCAAGCCAAGGTTGCGTGTTGGCGGTGTCGTTTCCAACCGTCACCACCGTGGTCTGGGAATAACTGTTCCCATCTTGATCGGTGACTGTCCAGATCACATTGGTCGACCCCGTGCCGGTTCCTGTTGGCTTGAGCATCACGACTGCATTTTCGGTGTCGTAGAAAACACTAACGGTGCTCATCGTGGTATCCACGTCGGGACGGTCACCCGCACCTGTGCTGGTTTCGCTGATCGCTTCGCGGACGGCAGACCCTTCGACCAACTGACCGAATACCGAATGATTCCCGTCCAGGTAGCGGGTCGACACTTCCGTAATGAAGAACTGCGAGTTGTTGGTATCGTCGCTGGACTTGGCAAAGGACATCATATTCGGACCGACGTGCAAAACGTCCCTTTGAAATTCATCATCAAACGTCCCCAAACTTGAACCACCGCTCCCTGTTCCTGTTGGATCGCCCCCCTGAATCATGAAGTTGTCGATGACGCGATGAAAAATAATGCCGTTATAAAAATCGTCCTCTGCCAGTGCGATGACGCGTCCCGATGCCCTCGGGGCCCGCTGCTCGAACAGTTCCGCCACCATGTCGCCATAGCCTTCCATATCGATCCGAATTGATCGATTTCCGCTTAGCACCTGAGCCTCAAGCAAACTTGGATCGTCAACCGTTACCGTGACAGTCAACGGACTACCGGTGGGCGAATAAGCATCCACCGGGATATGCAACGGAGCACCGATATTGACGGTCGCATCTGAAATTGGCGCGAAAATCGGATTCTCACTTTGTGGTATCGCGACACCACTTCGCGTGCTCAGATCCGCGAGACTCAACACACCTACTTGACGGCTTCCATCCGGAAAGATCCAAGTCGGGAAGCCGGTGATCGAATGATCGATACCAATTTGGTTCAGGCTGCGATCCGGGTTGGTTACCTCAACGAAGGGAAGATCATCGCCGCCGTCCTCGAACAACTCCTTTTGCTGAGTACACGCTCCACACCACGCGGCTCCATAATACTTGGTCCCCGATGCCGTCAGATCCTTCGCGAACTGCACGAGATCGTCAGCTGGCTCGCCCTCAGCAACACCTGCGACCTGCAACGCCGTTTCCGCGGCCTGCGGAGCATCGGTTCCGAGATCGACAACTGGCCCCGGATCCGTGAACAAAAGTTCCATGTCACCGGCCAGCATCTGACGTTTTTCCAATGGCTCGAGCAACAGCCGAGTTCGGCTGGGATCTGCCTGCTTGGTATCACGACACAGGACACTGTCCCAAAGGTCACGCAGAAAACGTTGGCGACGGGGCTGTGACTCGGATGAATTCGACGAAAAATGCATGATCGGTCTCAAATTTGGCCAGAAAGAGACAAGAAAATTTAGATTGGATGGTGGACAACTGGGATCAAGTTCTGCTTGCAGCAAGCTGTCATCGGAATTCCCTCGGCAACGCACAAGCGTCAGGACGAACAAATCCCGCATTACCCCTACGCTTTACCAGGACAGAAAAGAGCTACAACGTCACGACATTGCTTAGAAACGGGGTTTTTAGACAAGATGACGGCAAAACTTTCTTCTAAATTTCAGACGCCACAACGGCCCCGCGTGTTCCCCATTATAACTGCGACCGCTCAATTTCCCTGCCAATCTGCCGTTTCTTGCCCCTCAAACAGCAACTCCTTGGCTGGCAGAACGCTGCCACACCGTCTGGTTCACATTGGCCCCCCCCAGTAGCGAGTCACCCCATTTTTGCTGGAAGGCAGTTTCCGCCCTGTTCCAGACCGCTGAAGCTGGCAAGTTGAGACACCTCGGCCGACAGCCTGGCTCGACAATGGTGAAACAAGCAGCGGGCAATAAGTTGCCGAGAAATTCTCGATTTTGTGGAATAACCCCAGTTGCCGTCCAGAGACGCCCGAGCATCGCGTGTAAGCCCGAGCATCGCATTGCCCGAGCATCAATTCAGCTCAGGTTTGCCCCAATTCGTATTGGTTTGGCCCCAGTTGCACCTGTTCATCTAATCCGTTTTCAGTGGTAAAGGTAACAGCCAGTTCGGCTTCAATAGCCGCACGCTCCTCTTCAGACAATTCCTCGCGAAATCGTCGCCGCTTTAACTCGTCATCGAGATACTCAATCGCGATTTGACTTACCAAAGCAGTGGAAACGATCGCAATTCCGAGGATTCGAACCGCAGGGTGCGGCAGTCTGACAACCCGCTTTCCAACCAGGAAAGCAACAAGCTGAAATCCCCTCAAACTGACTTGTACATTCTCCAACGTGTCGGTCGGAACATCCTCGACCGCATCCGTAACCACTCTGGCGACGGGATCACCATCGCAGCCCGGCAAGCAGCAAGAACCGGCAAGCATCATTAACAGCGTTTCTCTTCTCTGAAATCTCATCTTCGTTATGCCAAAAAACATGTGGTGTGAAACGTGACTTATCCGTTTGCTCCGACCTAATGATGAGGCCCGAAGCTGCCTCCAACAAAGCTCTTTTTTAGAAAAAAGAGGAAAAAAATCTGCTCAAACCTCGATCCAATGCCCCCATCGTCCATCGTATTTTTTGACGTTCAGATCACCCAACAGACTGCACTGGCAGGCAAAACGCAGTCCGGCAGCAGCATGGTGGAAAGGGAAACCCAACCGCCAGTTTTTCGACCTCGGTCATTGGTGACAACTCGCCCTGGACCCCAACCGCACACGTTCCGCAGGTCCCAAGGCCACGGCAATGCGTCAGAGTTGCCAGACCGGTGCACAGAGACGTTGTGCATTGCGTTGTGCACAGAGACGTTGTGCATTGCGTTGTGCACAGAGACGTTGTGCAGTGCGTTGTGCACAGAGACGTTGTGCAGTGCGTTGTGCACAGAGACGTTGTGCAGTGCGTTGTGCACAGAGACGTTGTGCAGT
>JAPKCI010000217.1 GCA_028823035.1 Rubripirellula sp. | reverse complement strand
TGATAGAGCGAGCTTGAAGGTGATAGAGCGAGCTTGAAGGATGGGTGCGTTGAAGGCTCGATCTGGCAAGTGGTCCGTGAACCTGTTTGCTTGGCGTCAAGGCACTTGACTGATTGGTTATACGAAGTCCCAACGCTGTGTGAAGTGAAATCACCAGCAAGCCTATCTACGGAGTAAACCGATGGAAACTCGCACGATTGTCAAAGAGCAAAAACTCATCCCGGCAAAAGGCTGGACGCCTCTGGCGGTTTTTGTTGTCATCTTTATCGTCGCCATCCCAATGATCATCCTCGGTGCAAGGACGGGGGGTTGGGGCGGCATCATTTTGGGACTTGGCATTTTTGCAATTCCGGCGTCGATCTTGGGACTCTGCGGGATGATGGCGATTGCGCCCAATGATTCCCGTGTGCTGCTGTTGTTTGGTGAGTACCGTGGCACGGTGGTTGAATCCGGGTTTTTCTGGGTCAATCCGTTTTACACCAAGAAGAAGGTCAGTCTGCGGGTGCGTAATTTTGAGACAGGGTCCGAAAGCACACCTGAGGAAAAAGATGCTGCTGGTAAAATCATAAAAAAGAAAACCAGAACCATTGGTCGACCCTCAAAAGTGAACGACAGTGATGGCAATCCTATCGAAATTTCAGCGGTGGTGGTTTGGAAGGTGACAGATACAGCAGAGGCACTTTTTGTAGTCGATGATTACGAGGACTTCGTAGCTGTGCAAAGTGAAGCAGCATTACGCAACCTGTCAACGCGTTATCCCTACGATAGTGAAGGTGAGGCATTCTCATTAAGAGGAAGTACTGAGGAAATCTGTGCCCAGCTTCGAAAAGATATTCAAGAGCGTTTGTCTGATGCGGGAGTGCTTGTCATTGAATCACGTATTAGTCACCTCGCCTACGCACCTGAGATTGCTGCTGCCATGTTGCAGCGACAACAGGCCGGCGCAATCATCGCTGCGAGGTCTCGAATCGTTGACGGAGCGGTTGGGATGGTGAAAGCAGCGCTCGGGCAACTCCAGAAAGACGGAGTCGTGGATCTTGATGAACAGCAGCGGGCAGAGTTGGTGTCGAATCTGCTTGTCGTGCTTTGCAGTGATCGAAATGTACAGCCTGTCATTCAAGCGGGCGCCTGACACAAACGTTTGTCGTTTTCGGCGGACCGCTGCTTGACGGACCGCTGCTTGACGGACCGCTGCTAATCAGGCTGGGCTAATCTACTTTGCGAAAGATAAGTGGCGATTGGTCCACGGAATTGGCAGTCAGCGCGTTTGCATCTGTCGTATCCTGAATTCTGCAGACCCTTGCTACACCGCCACGCCCACGAACTCGCTGCAGGTTTAGATCCAGCTGACCATTTTTATTCTCCGCCCCGATTTGGATGAGGAAATCTTCAATGGTAATCTTGCCGTTGCTCAGGCGACGGCAAGCTTGACGAGTATGAATGCCGGATTGCTCGAATCAATTCCAGTTTTTTATCCGCACACTTTTCCGGCCACGACCAGGATGCACGGGGAATCGATCACAAATCGTTGAATGGCTCATGTCGTAAGCGGGATGACAGCCTGGCTGATTTAGCTGATGCACGTTCAACGACATCTTGGCCGAATTGACCGATGCGTGTTGAGCATGCGAAGAATATTAGTTGCCATTTGGATGAATCAAGCCGTACTTGCTTAGTTTCTTGTACAAGGCGGTACGACTGATGCCGAGGGATTTTGCAGCCTTGGAGCGATTGTTGCGGCAATGTATCAGAACATCTATCAATTGCTGCTTTTCACCAAGGGCACGAGCCCCAGCGAGGGACTTTGGGGCCACCATCGATGTTGCGGCACTTGGTCTCGTCAATTCCGAGATGTCCACGTTGTGACTTGAATCGATCCTCTGAATCCCTAGAATCTGATCGGGTAAATCACTTAATCGGATGAAATCTCCGGTGGCAAATGTCATTGCCTGTTCAATGGCATTTCGAAGCTCGCGGATATTGCCAGGCCAAGAGTGATTCAGAATGACCTGATGAACTTCGGGCGACATTTTGCGATGAGGTGTCCCGTTTTCCTTCGCAAAATCAGCAATGCTCGATTCCGCAATTTGAATGATCTCTTCGCGTCGCTCCCGCAGCGGTGGAATGAGCATCTCAACCACATTTAATCGGTAAAAGAGATCTGCCCGGAAACGCCCTTCTTCAACGGACTTTGCCAAATTCTGATTCGTAGCGACTATCAACCGGCCACGAAATTCTTCCGACTTGTTGGAACCCAATGCTTCAAAGACCCGACTTTCTACGGTACGCAACAATTTTGCTTGTGCTTCCAGTGACAGCGTATCGACTTCATCAAGTAATAGCGTGCCTCCTTTAACGTACGAAAATTTACCATCCTGGTTTTTGTCTGCACCAGTAAAAGCCCCGCGGCGGTGACCAAACAGCTCGCTCTCTAGCAGCATCGTCGGCATCGCCGCGCAATTGACCACCACGAAGGGCTCTTTTCGACGCGGAGAAATCTCATGAACCATCCGGGACAGCCGTGTCTTCCCGACTCCCGTTTCTCCTGTCATCAGGATGTTTGTGTTCTGCGGTGCAACTTGTTGCATCCTTTTGATCAGATTGGCCAATTTCGGTGAACTGGCGCAAACAGGTTCCGATCCATTTTGAGAAACCCACCCACTCTTTTCGATGTCGTCGTCTTGGCATCGACGACTCATTCGAGGTTCAACCGTCAGCGAATCAAAGAGAAATCGCATTCGATCACGTTCGACCGGTCCCGACACGCAATCTGCTGCACCCGCTTGCAGATATTCAATCATGACCTCGGGGCCACGATCATCGGTGATCACAAGGACCGGAGTTGGTGCCTGACCTCGAACTCCACTTTCAATCAAGTTCTTGATCTCTTCCTTGTCGCATCCAGCAGTGTCGTGGATGACAGCCAGAACGACATGTTGCCAGCTATCGACTGCCCGCTCGACTTTAGGACTCGTGACTAAATGGAACCCTAGCTCCTCAGCCAGTTTCCCGGCGAGTTTTGTCAACCAGCTGTCCTTACTAAACAGCAATACGCTCAGTTCTGCGTTCAAGGAGAAAAGCCTGCTATCAAACCGAGTAGGTCGTTATGGTATGCAAAAAAAAACGGCGATTTAACTTCTTTGATACATAACGGTACGTAGAGGAGCGGTAACGTCAGTCCAAGAAACCCGACGCCGACATAGCGGAGTGTATCCCCCCCGATCAGAAATTCAACCAAATAAGCTGGGGAATATGGTAATACGCGACCCTCCATGTCGGTTTAGAGGATGCCAGAAGACCCACGGAAAACGCGTGTTTTTCGATAAAAAATAGGTTTTTCCTTATCTGGCCGGCATTCCATGCCGAAGCTGAATTCAGGAAACGATTTCCGACCCTCAAATTTTCCCCAGTCCACATAATCCACTTAACATGATATACGGACGTGCAGTTAAGTTCAAGCTTGTCGGCGTGAAGCCAGTAACGGCTTGTATCACAGCTCTCTGCTGTCTGATCTGCTTATCAAATGCGCTGGGGCAAATATCCGGATCACGTTCCGGATTTGCCCCGCCGATTCCTTTGATTCCCGAGTTCCCATCTCGACCAGGTGCATTGCCCGATGAGCCATGGCGAACCACGCCTACACCAGAGGAAAAAGGTCCCACCTCAAATTTCATCGATTCCCTGAAAGTGAATGACGCCGCGATCGAAGTGATTTTGGGTCAAAGCCGCTTGCTCACGCTCCAAGTTCCGTTAGCGAATGGAAATGGATTGGCTACCATCGCAGTGGCAGACCCGAGCATCGTTGACTTCGAGGTTATGCCTGACCAACGCATGTTGCGATTGGTTTCCAAGGCAATTGGCGTGACTGATTTGTCCTTCATCAGTGCAGAAGGTCAGTCCTATTCGTTCGAAATTCATGTGACCTACGACACTGTGCTGCTTGAGGCTCAGCTTAGGCAGTTGTTTCCGACGGCGATGCTGAATTTAAAACAGCTCCGCGAACATTTGATTGTTGAGGGACAGGCAAGAAGCCCTCAACAGGTTTCAGAGATTGTCACCACTATCGAACTCTTCTTGGGTTCAATCCAACTGAACGAAATTCCGACCTCACGAAATGTTGATGTGACGAAATCGGCGACAGCGACCGGAGATTCCGAGGCAGATGATGAAACTGACGTTAGGCGTTTTGCAATTGAATCGGGTGACCGCGTTCAAACGAACGCAAGCCTTGCAACTCCGCAATTGATCAACCTGATACGGGTTCCACGCAGTCAGCAGGTGATGCTTAAGGTAACCGTTGCCGAACTCAACCGAACTGCACTGCGCGAGATGGGTGTTTCTCTGAAGTTGGGAGAATTCTTTGAGAGTACTGTCCTCGGAACCAACAATGTCCGAATTGCATTCGGAGATGATGTGACGATGCTGATGAAGGCGCTGCGTACCAATTCAATCGCGACGATTCTGGCAGAACCCAATCTGGTCACTCTCAGTGGTTTTCCTGCACACTTTCAGTCGGGAGGCGAGTTTCCCATTCCCCAGTCGAGCCAGTTTGGTGGTTTTGGTGGAACTATATTCAAGCCATTTGGAGTCCAGCTTTCGTTCACGCCATACATTCAGGAAAACGGTGTGATTCGTTTGACGGTCAGCCCTGAAGTAAGCAACGTTGACAAGAGTCTAAGCGTTTCTGTGATCGCGGGTGGGGATGCGGTGCCAGGCGTTCGAACCAGAAATGCAACCACGACCGTTGAATTGAAAGAGGGGCAGACGTTGGCAATCGCGGGTTTATTGAACCGTGAGACCAATGGTGTTACATCACGCGTGCCTGTTTTGGGTGACATTCCAATTCTGGGAGCTTTCTTCAGTAGCACGTCTCATCAGGTTCAGGCAGAGCAGGAGCTGATGGTCACAGTGACACCGTACATTGTCGGTGCGCTTGATAATGATCAATGCATTCCCCTGCCGGGAACTGAAATCATGGAACCCAGTGACCTGGAAGTTTACCTGATGGGCCGCATTTCTGGACGGACGGGACTTCCCTATCGAGCAACTACCAATTGGGATGATCCCTTGGGAACCATCCGGCAACAACGCCTTGAAAAAGGCAATGTTTACGGATCCTTTGGGTTTTCCGAGTAAGAAACTGAAACGACATATTTTGGAATACCGTTCCCATGAGCAGAACCATTTGGCATTGCCGATCGGTGATTTTTGCGTGTCTCACCCTTTCTCTATCTGCTGCACCGGCTTGGTCTCAGGGAGAGTTGAAAGCTGTGCCGTCCATCGGCAATTTCGAGTTGATTGACAGTGGGAACATCGATCTAGCTGTGGAAACGGAGCCTCAATCACTCGGTGTTCTTTCGGAAAATAAAACCGTATCGCAGGTCGTTTTTCAATCAAACGAACAGGTACCACAGGAGGCGTCCGCCCCGAACGTGAGGCATGCACCGACTGATTATTTCCAGCGGTTGGCCAAGGCAAAGCAGCAAGATGCAGTTGTTCAACAAGAAGTTTCGCTTCCGCTGTTGGAGGTTGAGATGATTCTAATGCAACCCCAGACCCCATCTGAAAGTCCTGACGCAGAGGACTTGCCACCAGTTCAGGGAATACGTCCACCAAACTACATTGATCCTGCTCTTTGCGAACGTCTGAATCAGAATGCCAAATGCGAAAACCCGTCAATGCTTGAGGGTGATCTCTTAGTTTGCGGCAATTGCCAATCTTGTAGGTACAGCCAGAAAAATAGTGTGATTCGTGAGAATATTCGACGTTGCATGGCAAGAACCCGGTACATCTATGAACGAACGTTGTTGGGTGATCCACGTCTGTTCTGTGAGCGTCATTTCGGGTCTTACGTAAATAGTGTCGTGAGGGCGCAAATTGGGGCGGGTCAGCAAAAACAGATGGTTTTGTTCAGATACGATTTTCAGCAGACTGCGACGGGACAGCCAACCGCCCAGTTGAAAAACACCAGCCTCATGGAACTGGAACGAATAGGCAAGTCCATGTTGCAAACAGGAATGCCAATGGTCATCGAACGAACAGGGAACACCGCCTTGGACAATCGTAGAAGAGTGGTTGTCGCGCAGACCCTTGCCACTTTAGGGTTTGAAGCCAACACGGATTCGGTTCTTGCTGAGCGTCCGGTCGCCGTTGGTCAGAGCGGCGTTGAGGCAGAAATGCAGCATCGCGCACGCATCGGCCCGGCATTGCGTGGAGTTCAGGATCCTGCCAGCGGTGGCGGTCGCGATAGCGGTGGCGATAGCGGTGGCGGTGGAATGATGCTGGAATGATCGCGGGGCGTTGGTGGTGATCAGTAAGTCATCACGCATCATCTCTGATTCCGGGTTTTTCCAGTTTCGGTTGTTCTTTAGTTTTGGTGGAATACGATGCCGTTCAAAAATTGTTGTAGTCGAGACGTTGAAATGCATATCTGCCGCTTCGCCGCATGCTCACTGATCTTCGTAATCGCCGGGTGCCAGACGCCGTTGATTCTGCACAAGAGTGCTGATCTGGGGCAAATCATGGACGATGGAAACAGTGAAGATACGACTGCCACAGTGGATTTGAATGAAAAGGCAATTGCCCTCAGGTTTGCTGTGGCATCCGCTGCGGAAACCAGTGGCGATGAACAAGTCGCAATCGATAACTATGAGAAACTGCTCCTGGAAGATCCAAGTCATACCAAAGCGCTTCGTCGACTGGCTCTTCTGTATGGAAAACGGGGTTCGAGCCAGAAGTCGACGGAGTTATTTAAAGCTGCAATTGAAAATGACACCCGGGATGCAGAATTGTGTTGTGATTATGGGTACGCACTGTATCTTGCCGGAAGCTTTACTGAGGCTGAAAAACAACTCAAAGCAGCGATTGTGTTGGAGCCCGAATTGAATCGGGCGAGGAACATAATTGGCATGATCATGGCCCGCACCGATCAGCATGAACTCGCAATCCGTGAGTTCACGTGTGCCAACGTGCCTCGGTCGGAAGCCTACGCGAACATTGCTCTGGCAATGCTCATAAATGGCGATATTGTGGCAGCTGAGGAAAATATCAGAATGGCTGAGTCACTGGGGCCATCCAAAGAGTTGCAGGAGCGTTTGGGTCAGTATCGTAATTCCATGGATGCGATTGGGATTTCAGACATTGCCGGCGGAGCGAGTGGAGCCTCGCAACGTGTTGACGGCTAAACTCGCACAACATTCGTGATTGCCAAGACGGTAAGCCTCCGAATCGCTCTCGGTCATGACCCCAGTTTGAGGGTCATGGTTGCCAGTTGTATTTCGAGTCCTCTGAATTACGAGTCCTCTGAATTACGAGTCAGCGTCAATCAAGCAAGGTTGTGACGCTCGCATCGATCTTAGGAAGGTATCGTTTTCCTTCCTCACCATCAGCGGTTTTATCCAGGGTATCGGCATTTGATACTGGATATCTTTTCGCTTCATCGATGGGCACAAATGAAATTGTTTTCGCTTTTGTTGTTGTCAGCGAATCTTGGTCAGCGAATACATCCGGGACAGGCCGTCCGTTGTCTCGTTCTGTTCGTTGCCAACTCAACATCACTGCGTCAACGGATTCGCTCTCTGCGTTCACGTTATCGATTGTAGTTTGCAGTCGGTTGAGTACATGTAATGCATCAAGAATCGTAAGCTCATTGTCACCATTCGGGTCTAGAAAGTACGAAGGCCAGGTTGGTGTTTCGTTCTGTAATAACATGCGTTGAGATATCGGGGATCTGCGGGCGATTTGATTGATCAGTAGCAGGGCATCCTTCGTGCTCGTGACGCCATCGCCATCGATATCTGACACGTTGATGGGATTTTGCCAGAGGGTAGGCCACTCAATGTGAACGCTGATGTCTTTTGAAAGATTGCGAATTGACCGCAGGTTGACTTGTGGGGAGACCAGCAAGGCTTCTGGTCTCCAAGAATCGCGGTCATCGAATTCCATCGCTCCCTGTAACGAACCCCTTAATTCAATGCGGTCAAATGGATGGTCTTCATCCAGCAGCAGTTGTTGGTTTCCTGATCCGGTGCTACCTGTTTCATCCTGGCCAAACCAAACTCCTTCAGACAAATGAAACTCGATGCCTTGAGGTGTTTCTACCAGTCTGACCGTTTCGGCGGGATCACGAATCGTCAATCGAAGAACACCATCCTCGACGATGAACCCAGCACCACCGACGGAAACCTGAAAACTGCGAGAGAAGATCGCGTTGTCGACGATCGTCGACAAATCTCCATCCAATCCTGCGTCTTCCACGGACACCGTGATTGTTGTCTCACCGGCAGACAAGCCCGCCGAGGCCAATGTCAACAGACCGGTTGTGTCATCAGGACTGTATAGGATCGAGGGATCGGGGATAACCGAAGACTCACTACTGGTTGCTGTCACTCTGATGGCTTGCGTTTCGTTATCGCCAGCAGAGATGTCAATCAAACCAATCAGGTGATCGGATGACTCGATATCTACCGCGACGTCGGCAATTTGTCCCAGCGTCGGCACATCATTGATGGCACTCACATTGATCGTGAAACTGCGACTGAAAACAGCATTGTCGGCTTTGGTTTCCATGTTCCCATCTGAACCACTGTCTTCTAGCACGACAGTAATGGTTGTCGTGCCACTGTTGAACGGAACAGGCATGAAATGCAGCAATCCCTCGCTGTCGCCAGTCTCAAATGTCAACTGAGGGTCAGAGACGACATCGGTGTTACTGCTGCTGGCAGTCAACATGACTTCCTGGGATTCATATCCACCGGCGTGTATTCCGGTCAGATAAACAACCTGTTCCGGGGCGTCTTCATTGAGATTCACATCAGAGAGCAGGTCAAAGTAGGGGGCATCATTCACGGCAACGACTTCCACTCCGAAAGCACGGATGATGGTTGCGTTGTCATCAGTGGTCGCCAAATCATGATCATGTCCACCGTCTTCAACAATCACGTTGATTGCTGCGATTCCATGACTGTCTGGAAAAGGAGTGAAGTTAAGGGTCGCGGTTGAATCCCCTTGGCTGTATGACACAGTGGGTTCGATCAGTAATTCAGAGTTGTTCGTCATTGCCGTAACTTGCAGTATCTGTGATTCACCAATACCAGAGCTGATACCCGACAAAGTAATTGTGTTTAGACCTGAATCTTCAAGGACGGACAAGCTGGAGAGTTGGTCGAGGGTGGGTTGAGCGTTACGGATGAAAACGGCGACGTCAAAAGTGTAGCTGGAATGTCCATTGTCGCCGGAGGTGGCGAGATCCTCGTCCAGACCACCATCTTCAAGCTGCACTGTGATGGTTGCGGTCCCAACTTGGCCAGGAACAGGAGTGAATCGCAGGGAACCAGTTTCTTCACCGACGGTGTAGCTGGTGACGGGATTGGGTATCAGCGCGGTGTCACTACTGAAAGCGGTGATACTGATGGGCTGGGTGACAGCGTTGCCATGAGTGATGCCGCTGAAATTGACAGTTTGCTCTACTGCATCCCGTTCGACTTCCTGGTCTGGGATAGCATCCATGGCTGGTGGGGCATGGAACTGGGTTACCGTTACTTGGAAGTCACGAGAAAATGTTCTGTTGTCATCCGTGGAGTCAAAGTTTCCGTCTGGCCCACTGTCTTCTGCGGTCACCGTGATCATGGCTGAACCAACCTGGTCGGGAGTAACACTAAACGTCAATGTGCCAGTGGTGTCCGGGTACACATAGCTGACCGTTGGCTGAGGGATCAATCCGGTGTCATTGCTGGTCGTTGAAACTCGTACCGCTTGGATCTCGCCACCGGCAGTAATGCCCTCTAGGTCAACGACACGGGAAATGGTTTCATTGTCAACGACAAGGTCGGGCAAAAAATCAAGCGTTGGAGGATTGTTGGCGTTTGCCAGAATATTGGTATCACCCAACAATGCGGCCAGCAGAATATCGTCCTGCGATCTTCCGCCAATGAGAATCCGGCCATCAGCCAACTGAACCACAGCGTAGCCAGCGTCGTCATTGTTGCTGGCTGGAATTTGCAGGATACCGTCAGCATCGAATGTTGGGTCCGGAATGCCATCATAGGACAGTCGGACAATTGCAACATCCAGATGATCGATACCCGTGTGCCCTACGATCAATAGTTTGCCATCGTGTTGGAGTGATGCTCCGATCGCGGAGTCGGAAGCCGCCAATGTCGGCAACTCAGTCGTCCCATTGAAGCCAAACCCAACATCGGGTGTGCCATCCGGATGGAAACGACCTGCAAGGATATGACCATCCCTTTCACCTACGATCAGGAATTTTCCATCGGGTAGCAACAGACTTCGATTCGCAACCGCTCCAGGACTAGAAAGGCTACCAGCGTCTTGCAAGGTGCCACGAACATTGACCCTTGCACTTTGGTAGCCATCATCACCGCCTGCCAAAACAATGTCTCCGTTCGGGCGTGGGAAAGCACCAATGGACCGTTGACCCGCAATCTGTTCCCAGTTGGACAACAGTTCACCGTCGAGTGTGTAGC
>JAPKCI010000216.1 GCA_028823035.1 Rubripirellula sp. | reverse complement strand
AGTCCTCCACGGAACAGTCCTCCACGGAACAGTCCTCCACGGAACAGTCCTCCACGGAACAGTCCTCCACCAGCGCCACCTGTTGTACTCATCACCCATCTCATCACCGACAAGCATAGGAAATCAATCACATGGCACTGGCAGAAGACAAAGTTCGCGAAGCTCTCAAGCAAGTCATTGATCCGGAACTTTTCGTCAACATTGTTGACCTTGGTCTGATTTATGTCGTTGACGTTGGCGAAGAGACAGATGAGGGCAAGCATGAGGTCAAAATCGAAATGACCATGACCAGTCCAATGTGCCCAGCCGGCCCACAATTGGTGGCCGGAACAAAGGGTGCTGCAGAAGGCCTCGACGAGGTTTCGAGTTGCGAAGTCAAGGTCGTCATGGAACCCGCTTGGTCACCCGATCTGATGACGGATGATGCTCGAGATCATTTGGGAATCTTCTAACTGACTCGGCAAGTTCACCTCGCGTTCTACTCTTTTCAGATTCTGCGCGCACGGTGTCAGCTTCCTGTATCATGATGGCCTTCTCGCCATCGCCTATCCGGTAACGGCCCGTACGGAGACGCACATCATGCGAATTTTTGTCGGAGAATATGTCTGTGGCGGCGGATTGTCTGATCAGGCATTCGACGATATCCCGACCAGCCTTCGGCGGGAAGGTGCTGCAATGCTTCAGTCGATCGTCTCAGATCTCGCTCAAGTCGCTGAGACGGTGGTTCCGCTTGATCCGCGGTTCGCCACAGCATTGACCAGCAGCACGACTCAAACGATCACCATTGATCGCGAGCAGTCGCTTTGGGGCCAGTGGGTATCCGCTGCCCAGACGTGCGACGCTGCTTTGCTGGTCGCTCCCGAAAGCGATGGGATTCTGGCCAAAGCAGTTGCGATGCTGCGGGCCAGTGGGATTGATGTGATTGCCGGTAGCGGTGATTTCCTGCGGACCGCCAGCGACAAGTACCTGACTGCCAAAACACTGACCGCGGCCGGCGTAGCACACCCGCTCTACATGACGTATTCTGACCGCCGCTTCGAGGAAGAACTAAGTCATCACAACAAGTTTGTCGTCAAGCCACGAGACGGATGTGGTACTCAGGAGATCAAAACATTCAGTTCATTCAGTGAAGCCCTGACAAAACTGAAGGAGAATTCGATCCTGCAATCATGGATGCCGGGTCAAGCCATTTCGATCGCACTGGTCGCTTCAGCGACCCAGCGTACTTTTCTGCCTGCTGTCTCACAGGACCTTACCGATGGTGATTGCGAATATGCCGGCGGCCAAGGCCCTTTGAACGACGATGCTCAACGACGAGCAACCGCGTTGGCCTCGCGTGCCATCATGGCCATGCCACCCACCGTGCGGGGCTTCGTCGGCCTCGATCTACTGCTCGGTGATCGCCCCAGTGAAGACTGTGTGATCGAAATCAATCCGCGTCTGACAACGTCCTATGTAGGATTGCGTCGAATGATCAATGGCAATCTGGCAGCCCGTTTATTTGACATCGAAACCGGACCGGCATCCTGCTGCACGGCAATGAACTCGGTGCGATGGACTCCTGACGGTGAAGTCTGGATCAACGACACGGTTGCCGAGAACGCGTGAATTCAGACATGAACAAACTGGTCATTGGCGTCGACATTGGAGGCGCCAATCTCAAATACGCCAGTGCCTGTGGCATGGCATCGTCGCGGGCGTTTGCGATGTGGCGAGAGCCGGAAAACCTGGCAACCGCGTTGGCCGAAGATCTGCAATCCAACTTTTGCAATCAGCAACACGCCATCGAAACTCTCGCAGTAACGATGACGGGTGAACTGGCGGACTGTTTTATTGATCGCGAAGTCGGTGTCCAGCACATTGTCGAACAGACGTGCCATGCTGCGGCTCAACTGGGCCTGGATCATGTGCAGTTCTATGGCGTGGATGGACTTTTTCACAATGCCCGGGCGGCTGCCGAAAAACCGGATCTGATCGCGGCAGCCAACTGGCATGCGTTGGCGAATTTCATTGGTCGCGAAGTCGCAGCGGATGCCCTGCTGATCGATATCGGGTCAACCACAACAGACATCATTCCGATCACCCAGCAGCAGGTCGCCACGACTGCCTTGACCGACCATGACCGGCTCTGCGAACACTCTCTTGTTTACGTCGGGTGCAAGCGGACACCCGTCTGCAGTCTGGTTGACACGCTTGAGTACCGGGGTGTCGTGACCCCTGTCATGAATGAGCAATTCGCAACGATCGACGATGCATTGCTGCTGCTCGGGCTTACCACGCCCGATCCACACGACAGCGACTCAGCCGACGGAAACCCGAGAACGCAACCTTTTGCTGCGAATCGTCTGGCACGCATGATTGGTCTGGATCGCAGGGCAGTCACGGACGTCGAAGCCCAAGGCCTGGCGCAACAAGTCGCCACCGCTGCAACGCAACGCATTGTCACAGCCATCAACGACATCAACCACCATGCCCCTTGGGTGCTGAGCGGGCATGGACTGCCACTGGTTCCCCTGACTGCTGGGCATCCGACGCTGCGACTGGCTGACCAACTGGGACACGAAATCGCGAGATGCGCTCCCGCCTATGCGGTTTCACGACTTATCAAACTCGAATTGCAATGAGCAGCGTGTAATGCGGCGTGTCATGAAAATTGGTGGCAGTTTGCTACTCCGAGACAACCTCGTAACGGCAGTCAATCAATGGATCGACGCCCAGTCTGGCGCCCAGACGATCGTGATTGTCGGGGGTGGAAATCTGATCAATGCGGTACGCGAACTTGATCGCCTGCGGCAGGTTGATAACCAATCGATTCATTGGATCTGCGTCGATATATTGACTGCCACCGCTCGATTTGCATCGCAGTGGTTTGGTTGGCCATTGATTGAAACGCAAGCGGAATGGAACACTGGCCTGAAACAAGGCTTCTGCATTGACCAGCCTGTCGTGGTCACTCCATCCATCTTCTACAACGCGAACACGCTTCTTACCGACGTTACTCTTCCTGTCGACTGGAGTACAACCACTGATTCGATCGCTGCGTTACTGGCACACTTGGTGCAGGCCGATGAGTTGGTCCTGTTAAAATCATGCCCGATTCCTCCGGCACAGACCCACCAGCAGCTCGCTGATTCGGGAATTGTTGACCCTGCTTTTCCTGACATCGCCAAATCGTTGACCAAAGTCCGCATCGAACAACTCCCATGATTCGTCGATCTTTCGGGATGAATCAGTCGTCCTGCTGAACGGGCAGACTTCAACGCGACGGTGAACTCGGTCGGTGGACTCGCTTACTTATCTGACGATGCGTCTTGCGGGTCAAGTGCTTCGCCTGCCTGTGATTGAGTCTGCCGCTGCTTGTCCAACAATCTGGCCCTGAGCCGATTCCCATATTCCTGCGGGTCCCCATCGGTTTTGTAGAGCTCAATGGCCTCGTCAATTTGCCCCGTCCGCTCCAGACTACGGGCCAGGTTGTAACGAGCTGCGGGTGTCCAGGGCGACAAACCATCACCTGTCAATTCGCGTCGTGAAATCAGATCGTCGTCCAACACCCGTTTCGAGAACCACGTTTCAGCGGTTTCATATCGTTGATCTTCGTACTGAATCAGACTGATCCAATAGGTGGCAGCATTCTTGCCCATCCGCATCATGTCCTGTGCGTATCGCAGATGCAAATTGTACTCCGCCTCGCTCACCCCCAACCCACGACGAACTCCGTAAGCCTTCTGCAGATCGACATTAATACCCAGATCCTCGATCTCGAACTCGGGAGCCCGTTGACGAAGGTACAGCACTCTGGCTCCCTTGGTATCTTCCTCTTCGTCTGCGTCGAACTGGCCATGTAGATGTCGCCACCTGCCAAGCGACAACAGCTTTGCCGTGTCAGACGAATCATCAATGATCGACCACGCTGCCTTGTTCCAAAAGAGCAACAAAGGATCACGTCCTGACGCAACTTCCATTTCCGCATCGTAAACGGTGGACAGGATGGGCACATCCCAAAGCCTGACACCAGCAATTCCCGGCACGACATCGATTTGCTCGGCTAGTTTGTCAACGTCGACAAAGACGACCATCCTTCGGTTGCCGGTCAGACCCGATTCCAATTGTTTCATCCGCAGACTGATGGCCTCTGGAATGACATTCAACAGGGCGACGGATTGCTGAACATCTGCCCTGGACATCGGATAGTCAAAGTAGGAAACCACATTCAAGCGTCGCATCACCGATGCGTCCGTACGGGCCTCAGCGAGGGTCGCAATACCAACCTGCCCCGGCCCAGGCACAAAAGTACCAAGTTCCGGCTCGAACAGATAAATCTGTTCTCCAACCAGAACACCGACGCACCATGGCTTGAGCGACCCATCCTCTTCCGACTGGATCGCCAACACGAAAGCCGGAATGGATACCTGTCGGCAAAGTTGCGTGAACACACCTGCCCGCTGCAACGAATCACCAAGGCCACGCCAGACCGTTTGATAATCGCTTTGGCGATACCCCGGACCCTGAAATTTCATCCCAAACGAAAATTCGGGAATCTGCATCTGATCTCGAAGAGGAGGATGAGGCGACAAACTCTTCTCTGGCTGAAGCGGTTCGTAGCCCACATTACGCACCGTCCAGTCGAACAACCGGGCCGCTGCTCGCAGCTTCACAGACTCCTCTTCCGGTAACTTCGACTCCATCTCGTTCAGCCAGTCTGTTAGCAATGGATCTTCACTCGACTCACTGTCGACCCATTCAGCGATTTTGCGAAATAGGTAACTGTCGCGGAGGTGGTTGGCATCTGACCCAACAAACGACTTTTGCTCAATGATCGCCCGCGACTGGTCCTCGGGGATCAAGTTGCTGATGGTGCTGATCAGCGGAGTTGCTGTGGCCTGACCAAATTCCCTCGCCTCATGCCAACGGTTCAGGTGGTAGGCCATCTTTCGTTGCGCTTGCTTGGGGTTCAATTCGACCAAACGCGACAACAGGCTATGAACCTCTCCGAGGTGGTCGACCTTGGTTTCCGCCTGAATACGAGTTTGACGTTTTTGCTCGATCATCCGAACTGTGTCGGCCTGGTCATTGCATCCAGTCGCCGTCAGGCCAGCCAGAACCATCATTCCAGCTAGCAGTTTCGGCAAACGGTCCATCTTCCGGGAGCGAGTCGTTGGAGTCATGAATGTCAGCATTGTTCTGGTTTTGATTCCGTTTCGACAGTGATTCCGTTTCGGCAGTGATTCCGTTTCGGCAGTGATTCCGTTTCGACAGTGATTCCGTTTCGGCGTTGGCGAAATCAGGGTGACAAAAACCAGGGAGATCGGATGAGTGAGCAGTTACGCAGTATCAGTGGTTCGGGGGGAACCGACAGACCTCCGGAGTGGATGGACGGCGAGTCCTGTTCAGGACCGAAGTCCTGCCACGATTCAGGCTAACATTCCCTTCGCTTCAAACTCGGACCTAACGAGACTTTAGCAGCTGATGCACCCTCGGATTATCAGTTCGGCACTTTGATCCCAAACGACCTGATCCCAAACGACCTGATCCCAAACGACCTGATCCCAAACGACCTGATCCCAGTACCCAACCCATTTGCTAGATTCAAGTCATGATTTTCGCACGACAATCAGCCTTCCGCCATCACCTGTTGAGCAATCTCACGCAACCTCAGCAGTCGCACAATGGCTGGTTCAAAGGCATCCAGCGGAATCATATTGGGACCATCGCTTGGGGACGTTTCCGGTTCAGGGTGTGTCTCGAAAAAGAGTCCATCGGTACCGATTGCTACGGCTGCGCGGGCCAATGGTTCGACCATTTCCCGGTTTCCTCCGGTTGCCCCGCCTAAGCCGCCGGGTCGTTGCACACTGTGGGTGGCATCAAAAACGACGGGAACCCCAAGATCACGCATCAACACCAGTGATTGCATGTCATTGACCAACCGGCCATAACCAAAGAACGTGCCCCGTTCGCACAGCATCACCCCGCCATCGCCGCTGCCTTTTACCTTATCCACCACATATCTCATGTCCTCGGGCGACATGAATTGTCCTTTTTTGACATTGACGGGTCGTCCTGTGGCGGCGGCAGCCACCAATAAATCGGTCTGGCGGGCAAGGAAGGCTGGAATCTGCAGAAGATCACAGACCTCAGCAACACTGGCAGCCTGCTCAGGCAGATGCACGTCGGTTGTGGTCGGCAGCCCTGTCGCCCGCCCGATTTCTTCCATCATCTTCAGCCCTTGCTCCAAGCCCGGCCCCCGCTCGGCTTTCAAACTGGTGCGGTTCGCCTTGTCGAAAGAGGCCTTGAAAATGACGTTGACGTCGGGTCGCTCGTTCAGACGCGACAGCGGCTCAGCGATCTGCAAGGCGAGATCGATCGACTGCAGGACACAGGGGCCAGCGAGCAACAGCAAAGGCTGCCCCGGACCACACTGATAAGTGCCAACGGTCACAGTGTTCATGGAAATTTCGCCATGTAGGGATGAGGAATCATGCTGGATGAAATCTTCGGCTAACCTGACGCCGACGGCAAGCCGTCTGGCGCCGGCTGCCCCTTCGAGCCTGGGATCAGCAAAGGGACGCATCCCGGCAGGGTTTCGATTTCCAAAGGAAGCTGCCCGCCGTAATCACCATCCAATTGATATGCCACGTCTTTCTTTGACTCAACCCGTATCGTTTGGCCACGAAGACGAATCACGTCCTCAGCGTCGAGATGTCGGCCTGACCAGATACCAGCCACATAATTCAATCCACTGGCAATCGAACCACGCTCAAACGCGATCACATCCAATAGCCCATCATCCCCCAATGCATCGGGTTCGATATTCAGACCCCCGCCGTAGCGTGGCAGATTGAAACTCATCACCCAGCAGCACTTCCCCACCTCGGTTCCATCCACTGTCAAACAGAGCTTGGGAAAACGATAACGCAACAACGCATTCAGCATGGGAACAAAATAACTGAAGCGACTGATATGCCCCTGGCGTCGCTGGTGCATCTCACGCACCACTTCAGCATCAAATCCACAGGTTGCCATGACCAGGAACGGCTTGCCATTGGCCAAACCGGCATCCAGTTCAAATGACTGGCCATGCTCAATGGTATCGAGCACCGAATCAGCATCCGCCACGTGGCCAAAGTGCCTAGCCAACAGGTTCTCTGTGCCCAAAGGCATTGGCATCACCATCGTGTTCCCAAAATTATTTTCTTCTTTGACGGATGAATTTAATTGCTTGGGAGAAAGAAACAGGGTTGCACAGGCTAACGACAGGGTCCCATCCCCACCTGCGGCGACCACAATCGTGGTCAGTTCACGTTGTGGTTGCTCGCAATCCGACACCAGTTGCCGCAATCTGGCCACTTCATGGACCACATGTACTTCGATCCCCAATTCCTCGAGCAGGCTTTCCAAGCGGGGGATTTGTTCGCGACTCGCGCCGCTGCCAGCTTTGGGACTGGTAAAAATCAGCACTCGATACGATTTTGACGGATCATTGCGGTCCATGAACACCTTTCAACAGTTCTCGAAGCGACCCGCAGACGCTGGGCATCGGTATCGGCAGCTCAATCTGAAGGGAGCCCGCGAACCCAAAACTATAACGAAAACGCTGGCGATGGTCCCTCGAACGTGATTCGAATGGGGCGAGACCTTAAATAATGACCAGGATGTCCGGGGAATCGACCGCACAGGCAATAAACGTATCCTAGGCTTGATAAGTAGGGTCGAAGGTGGATTTATCCAAAATCCGTCTGATCGTTGTAACCGGCACGGACGGGCCTCCCGCTCTGGGCAAAACCCGCCGTGTTTTTCCTTCATCGTACCTGAGATCGTTTCCGTGAACCTTTTTCGTCGCTATTGGGGCGCCAGCCTCATTGTCATGATGGTCGTCGTCCATGCGGCGGTGATTGGTTACGTTCGAAGCCGAGTTTCCCGACTCAGCAATCTCAACACGACCGTCGTGGAAATGGGTAGCTACCGCTTTCAGCCGGTCGATGACCTAACCAAGGTTTATCACTTCAAACTCCACGCGATCGTCGACCCCTCCAAATTGCGTCGCGGTGGAGAACGCCTGCACATGATGCGGATGCAGATCCGTGAGTCTGCTGAGCAAACCCTGCGGCAAGTCGATCCCAAATGGCTCGAAGATCCGACCCAGAATCAAATCCGCGATCGCTTGATGAAAATTGTGCACACGCACCTCGAAGAACCTCTGGTTCAGCGGATTCTGATCACCGATTGGCTGGAACTCCCCGTCCATACCATCGATCTAAAACTCGAGACGCCGGTCCAAAAACTGGCTCTGCAATAAGCTGCAATAAACCGTTCCCAGAACGCTTCGATCAGCCCCGTGATTATCTTCCAGGCAGCCTCCGTCAGACAAGCCTCCGTCAGACACGAGCCACTGCGGTTTCCTTTGCAGTGCCTTCCCTGTGGCTCCCTTCTTTCCTGGTCTGGTACTCGGCTACCTGTCTCTTCGGATGACCCGACCGCGGTTGGTGATCCACTTACTCCAAGACAGCGAACCCGCCAACTGTGAAACATCCACAGGCGTGAAACATCGACAGGTGCGAAACAAGCCAAAACAACTGTTTTTTGCTAAACCAGTGGTGATTCGCTCCCCGGCTTCTCAAATCTGGCTTGTGGCAATCCCGCTTGCGTTGGTAGTTACCAGAAACCGTAGATGGAGCCTCCGCTCCAAAGACCGAAAACAAGCCTTTCGCGCTGTTGGTTCCCAGAGTATGCCACCACGTTCCCAGATCAATTCAAAGTATTTCCGCCCTGACACTCAGGCACGGCCGGTGCTGCCCATGCTGCCTCGGCTATTGGTCGCCTGTTGCATGGTCGTCTTCTGGACTTCAACACTGTCCGCCCAGTACGGCGGCGGTGGGCCGAGCGGTGGTGGCGCAGGTGCTCCGCCCCCCGAAGAAAAAATCAAATTTCGGGAACACATCCACAGCAGAGACGGCTTACCCATCCAGCGGGACAAAGGGGATGCCATTGTCAAAAACGTGCGTGTGATTGGCAATCAAGTAGTTGGTCTCCACAAGATCACTGAAAAACTGCAGACTCGCAAGAATCGATTCTACGATTACGAGATGGTCTTGAGTGATGTTCGTCGACTCAATGACATGGGTTCGTTTGACCACGTCACGTTCAAAATTGACAAACAACCCGATGGCGTCAACGTGTCGTACATCGTGCATGAACGGCCCATGATCACGCGAGTGATTTATCACGGCAATCGTGCCTTGAACGAACGTGAGGTGGCAGGTCGTTGCGGAATTACAGCAGGTGACCCACTCAGCGAATTCTCGATCGAGTCAGCCCGTCGTCGCCTGTTGGACTATTACCAGGCCGAGGGATTCAACCAGGTCTCGATCGCCTCAGTCATTGGCATTGAAAGCGACGCGGGTGCGGTGGTATTTCGGATCAACGAAGGACCCAAAGAACGCATCGCGAAAATCAACATCAAGGGTTCGACCATTGTCAGCGAAGCTCGATTAAAAAAGATCATCAGAAGTCGCGGTCCAACGGCCGGTTTCCTGAGCTACTTCGGCAACGTGGTTGACCTGCAAAAAATCGATCAGGATGTGGACGTCCTTGCTACCTACTATCACAACCTGGGTTTCCTGACGGCAACCGTTGGCCGTCAACTTGAATATGACGACAGCGGCAAGTGGCTAACCGTCACCTACGTTCTCAATGAGGGGCCACGTTTCAAAGTCAATGACGTACAAATTCTCGGCAATCAGTTCATCACCGAAGAATCTTTGCGTCAACGAATGCAGCTCAATCCCGGAGACATGTTCGACGGCACACTGATGCGACGCGATGTTGGCGAACTGGTCTATGGCTATGGTGAACTCGGTTTCATTTACGCCGACGTCGAACCCAAAACAGTGATGCGAGACGAAGCCAACGTGGTCGATCTGGTCTACGAAATCAGCGAAGGCGATCGCTGGAAAGTTGGCGAGATCCGCGTCAATATCGATGGCGAACCGCATCTGATGAAAGAAACCACCATGCTGAATCTGGTTGACCTCCGCGAAGGTGACTGGATCGATCGACGCACACTGGAAACGAACCGCAGGCGACTGGAACGAAGCCAATTGCTGGAAGTCAATCCTCAAGTTGCTGAACCACCAGACATCAAGGTTGTACCTCGGGGTGAGCAATTTGATGATTTCTAAACCCAACCGCCGGAGTACCGGCACCGCCGACAAGCATTCACTCACGTTAACCTTTCAAACTTCAGATCAAGCTGACCGCATGAAGGACACGATTCGCACACCGAATAGCCGTTGGACCGGTAGCTTGGCAATTCTCGGATTGCTGCTGTGTCTGGCAGGATGCGCCAGTCCGCTGACGAACAACCAATGGTTCACACCAACACCACCACCCACTGGAAATGTCGGGGCGGCTAACAGTCCCCTGTCGGTCTCGCCGATCACGGGTGCTACCCTGTCACCTCCGGCAGATCCAGGTTCAGTCGATTTCAACGTCGGCGACGTCGCGCTGGGCACTGACGTCGCGCTGGGCACTGACGTCGCGCTGGGCACTG
>JAPKCI010000496.1 GCA_028823035.1 Rubripirellula sp. | reverse complement strand
GCATCTATCATTTCCGAAGAAATGGCAAAAATTTTGCTGCCAATTTTGAAAAACTGCTGAAGGGCCGGACCCGCCATACTGTTCAAGCGCTTCTCCAAATCTGCAAATAAATGCCTTTCCACGCCATCCTGGGTCCCCTCCATTCTTAAATATTTTCGCAATTCTTCTTTGCCAACCACCAACAGGAACGAATTCCAGATGTAGTTGCATAAGTTTTGAACTTGCTCATCTGTTGTAAGTGAGCTTTCGCCTAAAGGGCACCTCTAAAAATTGCCCTGACGTTGGGTCTGCGCTAGGATTGAGCGGTAAACTGGCAGGGGAATGTGGTGATGGCGCAGATGGGTTTTTTCGATCTTTCGGACCGTTACGCGAGCCTGGACGCTAAGAAAGACCCGCTGCTTGAGATCGATGCCGTGGTGCCGTGGGAGGAGTTTCGTCCGGCTCTTGAACGGATTTGGCGCAAGCCAGATGCGGATCGCAAGTCCCGCTCCGGGCGTAAGCCGATAGACGCAGTGCTGATGTTCAAGACGCTGGTTCTGAGTGCGCTTTACAACCTGTCCGATGACCAGATTGAGTATCAGATCCGCGACAGACTTTCCTTCATGCGATTTATGGGGCTTGGCCTGGGGGATCGTGTTCCGGACGCCAAGACGGTTTGGCTTTATCGAGACGCGCTGGCGCAAGCAGGTAAGGTGGAGGAGCTATTCCAGCTGTTCGACGGTCATCTCAATCGACAGGGCTACATCGCCCGCGGCGGGCAGATTTTGGATGCTTCCATCGTGCCGGTGCCGCGCAACCACAACACCCGTGACGAGAACGCGGCGATCAAGAAGGGCGAAGTGCCCGAGGGTTGGACAGATCTGGACCTGTCGCGCTTTCGTGCCGCCCCAAGTGCTCGTTTAAGCCACCTTGCGTTCGAAAGCGACGGGGCTTTTCCAACCCAATGTTGAGTGACGGCGTCGCGGATTATAGAAGCCATTGATGTATTCGAAGATAGCCATTTCAGCCTGCCTGCGGGTTTCCCATGTGTCTCGCCAGATCAACTCCGCCTTGATGGTTTTGAAGAAGGTTTCAACGGCGGCATTATCATAGCAATTGCCCTTACCGCTCATGGATACCTTGAAGCCATGTTGGCGCAGTATCTTCTGATAGTCGTGTGAGCAATATTGGCTGCCACGGTCCGTGTGATGGATACAGCCCTTCGGCGGCGATCGGAATGCAATTGCCATCTTCAGAGCCCGGATCGCCAGATCACGTTTCATCCGATTGCTGACCACTGCCCGGCAGGGTTTGCGCAGCATGCCCGAGAGGGGCCCAACCTATGATACGTCGTGAGTGCAGATCCAAGATAACAGCCAAATACAACCAACCTTCACGCGTCCAGATATAGGTAATGTCACCAGCCCATTTTTGGTTAGGAGCATCTGCTGCAAAGTCACGGTCCAGTAAGTTCGGCGCGATATTGAACTTATGGCTACTGTCTGTTGTCGCCTTGTGTTTGCGTGTTCTAACCACAGATATGCCGTTCTGGCGCATCAATCGACCCACCCGACGATGACCAATATCCAGGCCAATCTCTTTCAGTTCCTCAGTCATGCGCGGCCTGCCATAGCTGCCAAGGCTCAGACGAGATTGTTCTTTGATGTGCGCCAGTGCGACCAGATCAGACCGCTGTCTTCGACTGGCAGGGCGGCTGCGGAATGCCCGTAAACCGCGAGGGCTGACGTCTAAAACGTCACATAGCCGATTGGTGGAGAAGCTTGCGCAGTGTTCTTCAATGAACCTAAACCTCATGGCTTTTGGCTCGCGAAAAACTGCGTTGCTTTTTTTAGGATCTCCCTCTCCTCCTTGAGAACACGGTTCTCACGCCGAAGCCGGTCATTCTCTTGGGCGAGGCCTAAATCCTCTTTCGACACCACGTCAGTGTCTCGGTGCTGGGTAATCCACTTGTTTAGCGTCGACATGCCAACGCCAAGATCGTCCGCCACCTGCTTGCGCGTTAGCCCACTGGTTAGTGCAATACGCACCGCATCTTTGCGGAATTCGTCCGTACGTTTCAGTCCCATAGCCAATCTCCTTTGTTGCAGTAAATGCTATCAAAGGAGCGGCATCAAACCGTGACAGGTCCAGTGCCGCCCACACTTGTGGCCTTGCCGTTCCATATGCCGCGCCATTTGACGCGAC
>JAPKCI010000215.1 GCA_028823035.1 Rubripirellula sp. | reverse complement strand
CCGAGTGCTGAACCGAGTGCTGAACCGAGTGCTGAACCGAGTGCTGAACCGAGTGCTGAACCGAGTGGGGAACCGAGTGGGGAGCCAAACCAGCCAGATTCGAGTGATCAGCCACCGACTCAAGCGAGTCAGGAACTGGCTTCTCAGCAAGCTGAACTAGCCGAACAGCTCAGCAATGCTGAAGAAGCATTAGCCGCGGATCAAGAAATTCTCGAGAGCCTGATCGAAGCCCTTGCCTCACAATTGCCTCAAGATTCTCTTGAGCAAATGACCTCAGAACAAATGGAGCAACTTCAGGAGTTGCTAACCGCCGAAACAACGCTGGAGGCACTTGAAATGTTCCAACGGCTTCAGCAGGCCATGACTGAGGCTGCGGAACCTGCAACGCCGACGAACCAACCGCCACCGCCGAGCCAACCCAGTCCCATGCCCGATTTGACAGAAGTCGGCACAGTGGATGCGATCTTGGTCGAGCTTGACGATTTTGACCTCGATGCCCGCACCGTCATCATGAAAATGCAACCACGTGAGCGTGAGGATTTGCTTCAGGGCCTTAAAGAAGAGGGACCAGAAGGTTATCGCAATTTCATTCGAGACTACTTCCGGCGATTAACGAAAGTCCAAGCGAAAAAGTAATCATGGAATTCTTTCTGAAATCGATTGGTGTCACTGATGAAGTGATGCAGCATCTGGACCAGGCAGAACTGACGTTTCAGCGTCCCGTTGTGTTCTGGATAGGAATGATATTGTTGTTCCCTGTTGGATACTTCGTGTATACGCGACAACGGGACAACTTGAGTACTTTGCCGCGAAAAATACGTATCGCGTTAACGGTAACACGTTTGACCGTTCTGGCAGTACTCATCTTCATCCTCGCCGGACCCTATCTCAAGATCGACCAGCAAATCACGAAGCGGCCTATCGTCGCAATTCTTCTCGACGATTCGCAAAGCATGGATTTACCGGCAGGTCCCTATGCGTCTGTCGAAGAATTGACGATGGTTGCCGCCGCCGAAGGGCATGAAACTGTCGATGGAGAGATTGCCCCGGAACTCCAGCAATCACTTGCTGCACTTTCCAGATCGACCGTCGCTCAGTCACTCCTGCGACACACAGATGCTTCTCTCTTGGAACCACTACGAGAAGAACACGACATTCGATATTACCGTTTTGCACGAAAACCAAATACTTTTACACCCGTGGCCGCAGACTCGACTGCTGAACAAGAGTCAACGCCATTGGACGCCACTGCGCTGACCGCCTCTCATTTGGGAGATGCAATTCACCATGTGCTCGATGATGCCGCTGGGCAGCAGGTTGCAGGAATGCTGGTCTTTTCCGATGGGCAAAACACGGGCGGCACCTCACCAGCGCAGGCGGCACGAGCTGCATCAGAGATTGGCGCGAAAATATTTGCTGCTCCTCTTGGCGCTACAGAACGTCTGCCGGACGTCTCCATTGTGGATGTCTACTCATCCGGTCTTGTGGCGATTGGCGATACGGTATCGGTCCATGTGACCGTCGAGTCGCATGGATTTGACACTCGCCCGATTACGATTGAGCTAAAAGATGGTGATGAAGTCCTTGCCACACAGGAGGTTGCCGTTCGAGATGCAGAACATCAACACGTCGAACTCACCTTTGAGGCAGAAAAAGCTGGTCCCCGTTACCTGACCATCAACATACCACCGCAACCAGAGGAAATTGAGCAACTGCGGACCAACAATACCGATTCAGCACTGGTCCGAATCAGCGAAGAGAAAATCCGTGTTCTGTTGATCGATGGGCTTCCGCGTTGGGATTTTCGCTTCATCAAGAATGATATTCGACGTTACAACGGTTTGGCAGTACGTGTTGACAGTGAGGTCCCGGACATCATTGTCGAAACGTAATGGCGGCGTCTTACAGACGACGAACGTGCGGGAACTTTGCCAACATCAGTCGATGAATTCGCAGAGTACCATACGATCATCCTCGGTGACGTCTCTCCCGAACTTCTGACGCCGGCAGTGATCGACATGCTTTCACAAGCGGTACGAGATCGGGGCGTTGGATTGATCGTCCAGGCAGGACAACAGTCGATGCCGCACCGATTTGGCACATCACTTCAAGAGTTGCTGCCTGTTCGAATGCAACCGGCAACCGCCGGTATCGAGGCGCCCGTTTACGAACCGTACAAAATTCAAGTGACTGCAAATGGACTTGTCCATGAAACGATGCGGTTGTATGACGACCCCGGCCGAAACAACCGAGTTTGGAGCAAGATGCCTTCCTACTATTGGTGCGCTGCGGCAGAACAGCCCGCTCCGGCTGCAACCGTCTTGGCTTGGAACCCACAATTGGAAGGAAAATTTGGTAAGACACCGCTAATTGCCTTCCACTACGCGGGTGATGGCAAAGTGATGTTTGTCGGCACCGACTCAACGTGGGGATGGCGACAAAACGTTGGCGACCGTTTCTTCTACAAATTTTGGGGACAAGCCCTTCGGTTTGTTGCCAAGCGGGACGAATCGCAAGCAAACACGAGCTTCATTCAGGTGAGGCCTATACGAGCTCAACCTGGCGAAGAAGCGCAAATCGAACTGATGGCCTACGATGACGACGGCGAGCCACTGACAACACCCACTCGAGAAGTGTCACTGCTGGTACCCGGGTCACGCGAAGCCATCGAATTGACAGCAGATCCAGCCAAGCCAGGCCTGTACAAAGGAAACTTTGTACCGACCAAAGCAGGTGCACATCGACTGGCCTACGAACCTCCCAACGGAGGTGCGGCGGTACAAGCAACCATGCAGGTATTGACCGCGCCCGAGGAATACCGTCACCCTAATTTGAATCGTCCATCATTGGAACTGCTCGCAAGTGCAACGGGGGGTGAGGTCCTGAAGCTTTCTGACCTCGATTCTATTGCAGACAAGCTTGAAGGAAGTACGGAATTGCAGGATTTGCATCGAGAGGCAACTCTCTGGGACAACTGGCTGATTCTGTCAATCTTGATTCTCGTTTACTCTGTGGACGTCGGTATCCGACGTGTCATGGGCCTGGTTTAATCATTTGGAAAGAGTTTTGGCTGATGCGTTTCGCTCACACAAAAACGATCTACTGCCTCTCGATTGCGATCGCCGCAAGCTGCCTTGGTTACGTCACTCCACGTGTCAACGCTCAAGAAAGCAAAGCGACGTCCGCAGAGATTCTGACTAACGAAGCGATCATCGAGGCAGTCACAACGTCTGTTGACCGTTCGCTCGAGTACTTGGCGAATAATCAACGCCCTGACGGTGCCTGGGACGGCAATAACGCACCCAATGCCCTGGCGCTGCTCGCATTCATGGGACGAGGGCATGTGCCCGGTCGAGGACCTTATCGCGATGTAATTGAGAAGGGAAAAAGGTTCATTCTGCGGACACAAAATGCTGAGGGATTGTTTGTTCCGCAGCGGAACGCTGGCGCAGGACCAATGTATCAGCAGGGTCTTGCCACACTCGCGTTGGCAGAAATGTATGGAATGGATCCCGACCCCGAATTGGAAGCCGCCTTAAGAAAGGCTGTCGACCTGCTCGTCCGATGCCAAAGTGATAAAGGGGGTTGGCGATATCAACCAAGAAAGTCCGACGAAGACCTCAGCGCTACTGTCATGCAAATCGTTGCACTACGTGCCGCCAACAACGCCGAAATACCAGTACCAGCGAAGACCATCGAAAAAGCGGTTGCTTACGTCAAAGCATGTGCGGACCCAAAAGGCGGCTACGGATATCAGGGTCCAGGTCGAAAACCACAGACGACGGCTGCCGGTGCCGTTTCCCTGCAATTGCTCGGCTACCACGAAGATGAAACGATTCCTGGTGCTTTGGATTACCTTGCCAGTTTGCCTGTTGAATGGGGCAATGGCGGTAATATCTCCTACTACTATTACTTTCACTACTACGCCATTCAGGCAAATTATCAGGCTGGCGGAAAATACTGGGCCGACTGGCATCCTCGGGTTCGCGAACTGTTTATTAATAAGCAGAACAGCGATGGCAGCTGGGACCTCCCTGGTGGGTCAGAGGGAGAGAATGTTGTGGGTCCAAACAAAATTTACTGGACCAGCATGGCTACCCTGGTGCTCGAAATTTACATGCACTTCCTGCCAGCTTATCAGCGATGATGTCAAAACACCCAACCTGCGTTGTCACGGCCGACTCACCGTATTCGCTTTGACGCACGCGACACCCGACAGCTGTGCCAAACTCTCAATCGAGACGGTGTCGACAATCTTTTCAGGTGCCTGCGTCTTTACAACGAGCGTTGTATTCATCATCAGCAAGCCGTTGCTTTAGCTTCTTAACAGCCCCTATCTGTAAGAGCCGGCAGTTTTGAGCACTTGCTCGTGAAAAATTGCCATCGACCGTGGAATATGCCCCGTCACAGTAAGTGCCACTCTTATCCTTGATCGTTTCCCTTTATCGAGCCCCATCTGCCATCAGAACAGGCTCACCGGTCGCTTGATGCCACTTCAGCAGATCCCCAACAGGTCTCTTGAAAGCTTGAAAACTGAACACGACAACAGAAGGTGCGGCAGCCTCAACGATTTCCATTGGAAGAGACGTCTGCACTTCCTAACGATCCCGTTCCTGCATCTTTCCCAGCGGGCGCCAAGTCGCTACTGCTGCACCGCCAACCATTGAACGGCCAACGGAATCAGATGATGCAAACCGTCTGTCAATTCCGGATGTGGGCTGAAGCAAAATACACGACCTTTCCCAAAATGACTGCGTACCGCTGCCGAGGTACCCGCCATGACTCCACTAGGTGCTCCGTTCTTTGCGATTTCCGTCGCGAAGATCGCCAAGCTTTCATAATCGGGGACTTCATGGTCATCCCATTCCCGCCGGCCAAGGAGTGGCCCTTGGGCATAGTGGATTTCCATCTCAGGTGCACCGCACTGAAAGAACTCTGTCCCGCTCGGCGAAAGTCGCAGCGTCACCATCCCATTTCCGCGAGCCCAATGCCGCCGATCGACGACTTTTGCATCAATCAGGTTCAACGACCATTCGTAATCATTCGTAGCCAGATAAGCACCTCCACATACACCCAGATAGCCACCGCCGCCACGAACATAATCACGGACTGCCAAACGCCCCACCTCTCCGAGTGTGTTCCCCTGTTTGCTACCACTGCCGCCAGGCTGGACCAACACATCCACACCTGCCAAACCTCCGCCTCGAATCTCCTCAGCCGTGACACGCAGAATTTCATACTTCCCGTCACTCTCCGAGGTCAACGCTGCAATCAACTTTTCAGAGCTCGGCCCAACACCTGTCCCCTTAAAAACAGCAACCCGAATGGGGTCGTCATCGCCTAAAGCTGGAGACGCGATCATCAACAACAAAATGAGCATTCGAACAATCATTGCAATTTCTCCATTGATATATCCGTCCATGATCAACAAATCGTGAGAACAATGGACACATTCCCCATTCCAGATCCGCGAACCCAATGACGGTGTATTAGCGCGTGCCTGGCAAGTCTTTTTCCATTGACCTGCCCGCACTGATGATACCAGCTTCTAAGTTAGTGTATCCATTGACATCAGCAACGAGTAGGACAGCCAAAACCAGCCGGAAACCAACGTTCGTTAAGTATCGGTTTGCCTCGGAAACGCATGTCTTGCTCATGGCATGACTCATGCTGGGGCAACACGCTGGCGGTGGTTACTTTGCCTCAGTAAGAGGCAACTCCGTCCCGAAGCTTTTCTATTTCGCTTCCCAGTTCCCGCAACACCTGGACAACCGCCTTCGGCATTGTCCCATCGGACCCGATCGGTACATCGAGCGTGACCGTACCACCTTCGGCGTTGATGGTGTCAATGTGTTTCCTCAGGACCGCGAGTTCAAATCGCGACTTGGTCCCCGCGCCCCAGCCGTCGCTGACGGGTAGAAGCAGATGCCAAACGACGCCTTCCGGCGCGGGAAAGTTCGTTGGCGTCAACGCCTTTCCTTTCCCCTTTTTCGTGACTGCATAAAAATCGTGATTTTCGCCCGCTGTAAATGTCTGATGTGGGCAGAGTCTACCGTTAGTGCATAACGACAAAATTGGATGCGCACCAGCGTTGAAGGCAAGTTCAGCAGCAGGGTTACCAGAACGAACCGCAGCAACCCACGTATCGATGTTATGCCGCTCGCTCTTGAGCGACTCGTAGGCATCCTTCATTTCAGCCTTATAGCCGTCGAACCACCAGCCCGAGACCAGACGCCCGTACCGTTTCGACCATTCGCCGCACACCTCACCCCACGTTTTGAGAAATGCCGGATTAGGGGCCTGATTCTCACTTCTACGGAACCCCTTGAGCTTTCGAGGATGCGACATCGGGTTGACGCCGGGTCCAGCTGGCTTGCCGTTGATGGTCGGCAACGCATCTCCCATCGCCTCGATCACCTGGTAGTGCCTCATCGGCGCCCGTGCGGTCATGTACAAAATCAGCTTTATGTCACGTTTGGCAAGCTCCTCACCAATCTCCATGATCAAATCACGCTTCGATGTCCACACCCCCGGCTCGACACCCAATCGTTCTTCGTAGGCGCGATTCGGTGCGCAATACTTACCCCAATGCTGGCCGACGACAAAGATCACATGGCCGGCGTTTGTCGCGGCCACGTTGTCGATGAAACCCTTGACATCAAACGAATCCACGACCCTGTTGTACGACTCGGAACTGTGGTTGCTAAACGCCTCATAGTGGAACATCAACCCAAAGCCCGTCTTTGCCAGCCAACGATCCTGCCCCTGAACTTGCCCCTGATCCTGCCCCTGAACTTGCCCCTGGTCCTGCCCCTGAACCTGCCCCTGAACCTGCCCCTGAACCTGCCCCTGAACTTGCACGCACGAAACCAGCATCACGACAAACAACAGGTAACGAAGACAGCTCATCGCAATTCCACTTATTCTCTTTGTAATTTCACAGCGACCGTGACGAACCCCAGTTTCGCCGCGCGAATGCATTGAAAAACTCTGTTCTGCATCGCTAAAAAACACAAACCTCACCAATATCTGGATCCATTTCGATCAGGTCAATTGGCGAACACACTGATGGCAAATCCATTGTCGATTTCAGCAACAGCCATCAATCATACCACAAGGAACCTACCGAACAGCCGAGAAAGCCACCGAGCTGCCACACTCTGGACCACCATGATTTGTCTTGCATGACCCCGATCATGGAGGCGTGTAGCCGACGACGGCAAACAACGGTGATCAGGTTGCATCTATTTGCCTGTGCGTTGCCTCAGCGGGAACGTTTGAAGTTGCCGATCGATTGTGCCCAGCAGTGACGCATTCTTGCTCGCCGCGTCTTGGCTGAGTTCCCAGATCATGCCACCGGACAAACCACGCTTTGTTTGAAGTTAAGTCCAGAACTGAAACACCAACTCATTCTTCTTATTGATCTTGGCAAGATAGACCACCTTCGACACCCACAATTCCCCTGAACCGGATGCTCCCCACATAGCTGACCACTGGCCGCCGATCTTGTGGAGGCTAAACAACTGACCCAGATCGGCATCTAACACCCAAAACGCTTTTCCGTTCAGCGATGCAATGCCGAACGATCTTTGCCTGCAACCTGCTTGGGACGTGGCTTATCCGCACTCTGCTATGCTTCTGCTGCGCAGTGACCACAGCCAATGAAACCGCAGATCCGAAAACAAGCGTGCCAATCGTCATCATTACCGAGAATCGATTCATCGCAATCCGTGCTTCGTATTACGACTGAGGCAACCGGACCGCGGCGGACCACGTTGAATCTACAAAACTCGCAACCATCCCACAGACGCAGCGAATCACCACCCCCCGAATCAGAGTCTCGCGGGTCTTGGTCGGGCAAACCAAGTTGCAGTGTTGCAAACATAAGCAAAACTCACCAATTTCGTTTGTGCTTGAGCAAGAAGTCCAATGCAACGGAATCCGCCTTGTCGCGAAGATCGCGTCTGATGATATGCCCCTGTCCTTTCACTTTGCAGTAGGCCACTTCAATTCCAGCCCGATTGGCGTAGGTAAGAAGTACGATTTCCTTCCCGTGATTTTCTACCGTTGGCTCCGACCCGCAGTCATGGAACGCTCGCCAGACGTCGATTCGTTTCGTCGCGGAATACATCGTCACCTTCGGATTGGTTGTTCCCTTAAAACTTTTGTCCTGATCCCCAATGACTTGCATGATTGAAACCGTCCGGGTGTTTTCGTCTGGATCATGAGCCCCCTTTGCCATGCCACAACTCATGGGAGACAACGCAGCAAAGAGAGCGGTTTCTTTGCCAAGCCGATAACAGAAGAGTCCTCCACTGGAATGCCCAGTCGCATAGATGGATCGCGACTCACCGATCCCCTGCGCAATCAAATCCTCAACCACCTTTGCAACAAACCCGACGTCATCGTGGTCGACCACATGGAAGTTGTCCATGAAGTTCCACTTTGCATGGGGTTGTACCGCTTCCGCACTGACAACAACCATTTCACGCTTGTCAGCGTGAGAACTCCACCTGCTACTTGTGCCGTCAGCTTTGCCGCCGGCACCATGAAAACAGAATAGAACAGGATAGGTACGCTGCCGACTGAATGTTCGGGGAGTCGTGATGATCAGTCGCCGCGAATGACCGTCGTGATCGACTCGAATCTCATTCTTTCCTGGCGCGAGTGCCGCGAGACTGGAAGCACGCACGGCCCGTGAATGCAAAATGCAACAGGAAACCAGCAGGATTATTGACGCAATTCTCATTACCCTTCGCTTTATCTAATGAACACTGAACCGATCTGCACTGAACCGATCTGCACTGAACCGATCTGCACTGAACCGATCTGCACTGAACCGATCTGCACTGCATACTGTTGAATTCAGGTCCGGCCTGATCCACCTTTCCGAGAGTCACGCGTTGTCATGCGAGCGTTTCCTACTGCGCGCGAAGCATTTCGGCGATCTTAGGCCGCGTCGCTCCAATGAACTCGTAATCCAGCATCAACCCAAACGGTCCAAGACTCTGTTGCAATAAAGCGTAGATCGGCTTGACTTCCTCGAAGGGTCCCGCCACTGAATCGAGCGCCGTCACGCCTCCGTTATTACGTGGATTCCTGTCGGCACCGTTTTCGAGTAGCGATTTTACGATTTCCTCGCGACACAGAAAAGCAGCCGAATGCAACGCAGTGGAGCCTTCATTGTTCCTCACTTCCAGATCGGCGCCGCCTTCAATCAAGAGAATCGCCGCCTCATTCTGCCCAAAGATGGCGGCTGAGATGAGGGCGTTGGAGCCGGTTACGGGGTCCTGATAATTCAGGTCAGTGCCCGCCGCGATATGAAGTTTGATAGCATCGACGTCGCCTTCAAACGCCGCTTCATAAACCGACTTAGTTGGTGCTGGAACAGGGGCCGGTGGGGAAACCTCTTCCGACAATGAATCAGGCTCGGTTGTTGATGCTTGGGTCTCCACCGGACCATTCGGCAGGTTCGCAGAATCGCCGCAACCCGCCACCCCGAACATGGAAAGCACGACAACAAGAAAAACGCTGAGAACTTGATTGGCATCCATCATTCAAAACCTGTAAGTTTAAGTTGCCAAATGGTAGCCGTCTGGAGCCGTGAATTGTCAGCTCGATACCTACCGACCATCAGTTCACAATCTTCACTATTGGCGTGCCATTAGTCAACCAATGTCCTTACAGGCTGATACAGTTGTTTTTCCATGTTAAAACGCTGTAAAGATTGACCTCGCATGTCAATCCGTTCGCTCACCGTAATCGTGAAACCCATTGCAGTAAATGCTGGCTGAGCCATCAAGCTTGCATGGACCCAAAGTCGATCCACTCCAGTCTGCAAAGCCAGGCTTTCGATCGAGTGATAGAGTTGGCGAAAAATGCCAGTCCCTTGTGCAGATGGTCGTAGATAGACGAAATCGATGTAACCATGGCCGGCAAGACTCATAAAGCCCACAACTTGACCTGAGATTTCTGCAACGAAAATCGACTGAGCAGCTAAGCGTTCAATCCATTTGATTCCCGAACAGCGCGCGGGAACCCATGCCTGTCGTTGCGCATGTGAGTACACGTGACAACCATGATGAACCGCATCGAACATGACATCCGCGAGAACACCATCGTCTTCGGCAACGGCTAGTCGAATTCGCATCTGTCTCTTCATTTGGTGCCGCAGAGTCAAGCTCCCTATGTGAATGTCATCCGTAACCGCGACGCGAGGCTCAATTCACAAACAGCATGTGCATTGGCACTGTGAGCAGGAGACCGAGACCGCCGTACGTGAGTTCCCCACTTTTCATCATCTCAACCTCGCCTGTTGCTGCCTAACGCCGCGAATTACCGGACGATAGCACACGATGTTGATTCAGACACAGATCCGCCAGCGGCTTCGCATGAAACAGTCAGTCACACGCCGGGAATCACACCGCTCACAATCACCAGCCCGCAGCGAGCATTGACTATTCAAGAACGATCCGAAGGGCAACTTCAGTCGCATCTCTACAGTTTGAACCACCAACTTCCACGATCACGCAAACCCACGATCACGCAAACCCACGATCACGCAAACCCACGATCACGCAAACCCACGAT
>JAPKCI010000214.1 GCA_028823035.1 Rubripirellula sp. | reverse complement strand
ATCGAAGTAATCGAAGTAATCGTAGAGCCTTGAGCAAGATGCCTTTTGCTGGCAAGTTTTGGTCCACAGGCTCACCTGATATCCCTTCTTCGCAGCATACGACAGCAGTGGAAAGTCTAATCCCAACTGCCCAACGCTCCTCTTGCTGGCGTGGTAGCCGTCACCCCAACCGATGCCCAGCATGCGACCGGCACAGTCACATGCATCACCAACATGCTGGCCGCAAGAAAAAACAGCCGCGGTAGCATTGTTGCCCGTTGTTACCGCTGTCAACGGCATGCCCGCCAGCAGGAATAGACAGAGAGTTCTTCCAAATCGCATGATTACACTTCTATTCTTCCTTGAGCACCGATCGCAATCCGAAGGCCTCCGCGTCCTCCATTCCGTTATCTGAATCGGCAGACCACCCGACGACATCCCAACTGCGGGGTTAAGAGAGAGCGATTGTGCCGTTTAGCCATTCGGTGGGTCGGATCTTAACGATCCTGCAGTCAACCAAACTTTCCTTACACCCACTTGGTAATCAAACAGCAATCGATCTAGCGATTCAAATTCCACCGACATTCAAATGATTCCAAGTCCGGTTTGTAGCGGTCAAAATCAGCCGCGATCGATGCTTGGCGTTTTCACTCATCCCGCACGGAGCATGCCACTTCTCGGATCAGTGAGAGCTGACGCGATTCTGCCGCCAAGACAGCAAAACCACCGAATGGGGGGGCAGAGAGGGACCATTCCCATCACTTCCCGCAGGCCATGAAAACCCGGCCCACTTCCCGTAGGCGATGCAAACCCGGTATCAGAGCCAAGAAACAGGCCGGAATTCCAAAACCTCATCTACGCTTCTGCTAATCAAATCGGCATAATGAGGGAAATCCCATACTCGCCTCGAGCGCCCTGACATGCTGAACCGCCCCACCAAATCACTATCCCGATTCACCCAATCGTTGGCCGCAGCGTTGCTGACCCTCTGTTTTTCGCCTGCGCTGAATGCTCAGGAGACCAACGAAGGATCTACCACCAAGCAAGCTGAAACGACCAAACCGGCTGAAACGACCAAACCGGCCGAAACCCCGGCAGAGAAGAAACCACCTGTCGATCAGAAAAATGCAGGCCAAGACGACCTCGATGAGGCAACGGTGGCCCGTATCGACGCTCAAAGCGAGCAGCAAATGGAAACGGTTGCCGCTCTGCTGGAATCTGCAATTCGCAAGGGCCTGGACGACGAGAACAGATCCTTCGCCAAGAAGATGCTCGGATCGGTTCTGCTGCAGCAAAGTCAGAGTTATGCCCGCGGAATGATGCAGGCACGCGGAAGAAAGCAAGCTGAACTGCGAGACAAAGCTCTGTCTGCTTTGGACGAAGCCGTCACCAATGACCCCTCACTCGTTGAAGCCTATCTGCTGATTGCTCGTCTGAACCTGCTGCCGGGTGGTGACAAGGACGCCATCAACAAAGCCACCTCCCAAGCGATTGAACTGCTCAAAGACGACCCCGTCGAGCAGAGCGCTGCGTTGGTCCTGCGTGCCCTGACACAGGATAACAACGATCTGAGGATGGCAGATCTAAACGCTGCGGCGAAAGCAGACCCAACGAACATCGAAGCCTTTCAGGCTCGCGCCGCTTTGCGTTTGCAACTCAATGACGTTGAGGGGGCGATTAGAGACCTCGAGAAAGTACTGCTCAAGGATCCGACCAATCAGGCCGTTGCTGGCGCTGCGGTTCAGAAACTCGTTCAACTCGATCGCATCCAAGAGGCCTTGGCGTTGATCACTAAAATGCTCGCAGCCGAGCCAAGCGAAGGAATGTATCGCATGCGAGCGATTCTTTATCGCTCCGAGCGAAATTTCGATGACGCACTGTCGGACCTGAACAAAGCAATCGCGATGCAGCCAAAAGATCCGATGAGCCTGCTACAGCGTGCTGAACTTGCGTTGGATCGGGACGATGTCAAAGCCGCAAAGGAAGATTTCCGAGCCGCCCTGCAGGCAGCACCACAAATCATCAACGCTGAAGCAACCATTGCCTTGCGATCAAGAATCGCCCTGCAAGAGAACCGCTTGCCCGACGCAATCAATGATGCACAACTGTTACTGGACGCGAAACCGGGCGATTTGTTCCGCCGCCTGCGTCTGGCAACTCTCTACTCACTGGACAACCGTCCGAGAAAAGCCATCGATATTTTCTCAGCCATTCTTCAGGAAGAACCTGACAATGCCGCTGTGCTGCGGTCCCGTGGCGATGCCTTACTGAGTGTCGGTGACCATTCCTCAGCGATCGATGATTACGAGAAAGCCATCAAGGCATTAGGTAACACCAAGGGTGACGGGGAATTGCAAAACCAAAAAAAGGCCGAGGCAACTGGGATCTACAACAATCTGGCTTGGGTCCTCTCGACCTCGCCAACAGACTCGGTTCGTGATGGAAAGAAAGCTCAAAACTATGCCAAGAAGGCCGCCAAGTTGAGCGATTATGCCGAGGCCCATATTCTCAGCACTTTGGCGGCAGCATACGCCGAAAACGGGAACTTTGAAGAAGCTGTCAAATGGAGCACCAAAGCCGTCGAACTCGGTGAGAAAGAAGACCACGAACAGATCGAACAACTGGAAGCCGAGCTCAACAGCTACAAAAAGAATGAGCCTTGGCGAGAAAAACAGGAAACCGAGGAAAACGCGGTACCGATCCTGTCCGCAGAAGACTTGATCGACACCTGAGTTGAAAAGGAGTCGCGTTTGCCTTTTCGGCGAGCCAGCAGACAGCTGACCGTTTTGTTCCCCGCAAAAACACTGCGGTACGGCAGGATGGGTCGAATTGCTCAGTAGAATTGCTCAGTCGAGTTGCTCAGTCGAATTGCTCAGTCGAGTTGCTCAATTGCCCGGTTCCTGGGACTCAAACCCGCACGGTAACATTTCGCTCCGATTCACTTTGATCAAGTGAATCGGAAAGTCAGGCCCTCGCGAAAAATTCTATCTCTGCTATCCTCCAGAAAGTTTTGCTTGAATTCTGTTCCCACCCCCAAAGCGAATTCCAAATCGACATGCGTCCCGCGAAGCTTGCGCTCGAAGATGGTTCAATCTTTCCCGGTTATTCATTTGGTGCCGAAGGCGAGGTCACAGGCGAGGTCGTCTTCAACACGGCCATGACCGGCTATCAAGAGATCCTGACTGACCCAAGTTACCGAGGTCAGATTGTGACGATGACCTACCCGGAAATCGGCAATTACGGCGTCAATTCGGTCGATATCGAGAACGCGGTTCCTTCGCTCTCCGGCTTCATCGTTCGCGAAGTGAGTCGCATCTTCAGCAACTACCGGGCAGAGGGCGATTTGAGTAGCTACCTCAAATGCCACAATCTGCCTGGGCTTGCTGGCATCGATACGCGGGCCTTGGTTCGACGAATCCGAACCGCTGGTGCGATGCGAGGAATTCTCTCAACCGTTGATCTGGACGATGCCAGTCTCGTCAACAAAGCGAGTACTGCTCCCGGCCTAGAAGGACGCGACCTTGTGCAGGAAGTGATCTCCAGCGAAATCGTTTCCTGGGAGGAAAAGCTGGATGACTGGACCGCCCGCGAAATCGGTGTCGACGTCAATCTGCCCCAGACCGGCCGACACGTTGTCTGCATCGACTTTGGCATGAAGTGGAACATTCCGCGACACTTTGCATCCCGTGGAAATCGTGTCACGATTGTGCCCGGAACAACATCAGTAGATGAGATTCTGGCGTTGGAACCAGACGGGATTTTTCTTTCCAACGGCCCCGGTGATCCCGAACCGCTGGAATACGCCCACAAGTCCATTGCTGCATTGATTAGTCGCAAGCCAATCTTTGGCATCTGCCTCGGGCATCAACTGCTGTCACTCGCATGCGGTGCCAAAACTTTCAAATTGAAATTTGGTCATCGTGGCGTTAACCAACCAGTTCTTGACCTGGAAACAGGGAAGATTGAAATCACGACGCAAAATCATGGATTTGCAGTCGAAGAAGAGTCATTGCCCGATTGCCTCGAAGTCACCCATCGCAACCTGAATGACGACACGATTGCGGGGATTCGCCATCGGGGTGAGCAAGCGTTCGGAATCCAGTACCATCCCGAAGCAGCATCGGGACCGCATGACAGCCATTATCTGTTCCAGCGTTTTCAGGAACAACTTGAAACCGGCAATAGCTGATCTGTAACGGTTGACGAACGACGTTCAATCACGCAACTGCCGGGATCGGATTCTGCAACACGGGATCGGCATCGCCACCCGTTTGCCTGGTCATGACCGGCCTGATGGACCGAGACTGTCTCGGCATCAGCGGACTGCTGCCCGCTCTAAACGGCAAAGCTGAACTTCACTCGCCAACGATCGCGTGGCAAGACCAGACTCAGATCATTCTCGGTTCACCCAGGGGTTCCGGCCATTGCTTATTTTAATTTCAGTTTCAATGAACTTAGTAATCGCGGGAATCACTGCAGGAATATCTTTGACAAGCGAGGCGCCGCTCAAGCCAGTGTCGTAGCGTTTGAACTCAAATCCCGTGGCCGCACTTCCACGCTGCAACTTTTTCTTGGCTGTTTCAACCCGTTTGGCAATTCGCTCAGCATCCGCAGCATTGGGACTATCATCGCCGGACACAATCATCATCGGCAGTTGCAACAAGATGGAGCGGTTCGCGAGCGTTGAATCGATAGGCACACCCTTTGCCTGCCTTGTTGGCGAGATGAATACCAGCCCTTTCACATCCTGCCCCCGCTTAATGCGTCCGACACTTGCAAAACTCCAGTCACGCTGAGCCCAGTGAGCAGCCATGGCGCAGCCTTCGCCAACACCCACGACCACCAACGCATTGAGATTCAGATTTTCCTCATTATTCTCGACTTTCAAAAACGACTTCGCTTGCTCCAAGTCAAATCTAATGATGTTTTCGATGTCTCCCCTCGACATTTGCGCGGCGTCCATCTCCTCTTTCTTTCCCTTACTGTTGATTTGCTCGCGACTGCCGCCGTGCCCTCGATAATCGGGCACCAGGACCGCGCAGCCTGACTCACGCAAGGCAAGCACCAATTTGACATAGGGACTGGCCTGACCCCGCCACTCGTGAACGAGCAGAACTGTTTTGGCCTGTTTTCCCTTGTCAGAAGGAAAGTAGAAAGCACGGAGTTTCAAGCCATCCTTGGTCCGTAATTCCACCGTCCTTGGCTTGAGTTTAGGATCATTTTCCTGCGCGAGTAACGCAGGCGTCACAAACAGAGAAGCCAGAAAAGCCACCACCGCCAAACGACGGCAACCAACGCTCCAGCGTGCTTCGATTTCTGTGGCTGCAAAAAATCGCATCCAGTTTCCCTTTCCGAGGAGTGTTCGAACCAGGCAAAAGACGATTGCCTTTGCCTCCTTTAAGATTAAACACGATGCCGAGTCAGGTCAAATTCCACTGCCCGCCGCGCAGCGATTCTTTTCTGCCTCATCTATACTACAAACGTCCCAAACCTCCCCTGAATACCACCCCAAGGTGCCACGTGCCGGTACGTCCCAAATATAACCTCGTCACATTCCTAACGATCCTCGCAAGCGGAATCACTGGCACGAGTCACGCCCAACGGAATCTGACGGATATCCCGGTACCAAACCCGGCTGCTGAACAGAAAGCCATGAAATTGGATGAAGCGGCCGCATTAAACCTCTTCGCGTCCGATCCCGACATCAGTAAACCGATCCAGATGAACTTTGACTCCAGCGGCGGTGTTTGGATCGCAAGCAGCGAAGTTTACCCTCAGATCCAACCGGGCGAGGTTGCGAACGACAAAATCATCGTGCTACGGGATACCGATGGTGATGGTGTTGCCGACAAACGCACCGTGTTTGCCGATGGCTTGCTAATACCCACTGGCGTTGCCCCCGACAGTCCCCACTCAGCGTATGTGGTTGACAGTACGAGACTGATTTATTTTGAGGACACCGATGGTGACGGCAAAGCGGACAGACAACGTGTTGTCCTGAGTGGTTTCGGAACCGAGGACACGCATCACCTGGTGCATACCCTGCGTTTTGGCCCGGACGGATGCCTGTATTTCAACCAATCAATCTATATCCACAGTCACGTCATTACGCCGTACGGAACGCGGCATCTGGACGGCGGCGGCATCTGGCGCTATCGCCCATCAACCGGACAACTGGAAGTTTTCAGCAAAGGTTTTGTAAATGCGTGGGGACACGTCTTCGATCAGCACGGCGAATCGTTCGCGACCGACGGCGCCTACTTTGAAGGTATCAACTATGTCTTTCCCGACTCGGTGTTTGTCACGTCACCGGGAGCCACACGCTGGCTGAAAGGCCTGAATCCGGGCAGCCCCAAGCATTGCGGGCTAGAGATTCTTTCCGGCACGCACATTCCACCAGACTGGTCCGGTGACTTCGTCGCTAACGACTTTCGCAGCCACCGTGTTTGCCGCTTCACGGTTCAGCCCAACGGCAGCGGATACATCAGCCGCCAACAACCGGAAATCATTACCACCCAACACGTCGCCTTTCGCCCCATCGACGCGGGCATGGGCCCCGACGGCGCTCTGTACATTGCCGACTGGTACAACCCGATTATACAGCACGGCGAAGTTGACTTTCGGGATGAGCGACGCGATCGAAGTCATGGTCGAATTTGGCGAGTTTCTTTCCCCGGCCGGGAACTCGATCCTTGGCCGGACTTTGCAGCGACCAAGGTTGATGACCTGCTTGACCTGCTGAAAGACCCAGCCTTGCCTGTTCGCCAGTTCGCCCGCGAAGAACTCTGGAAACGGGCAGAGCAAAAACGCGATGCGGTACTGCAGGCATACCGGACATGGACGGCGAAGGACAGGGCCAACCGGGCCTTGGAACTGTTTTGGTTCTACGAAGTCCTGGGCATGCCAGTGGGTGACGACCTCATTCCAATGTTCGAAGCAGCCAATCCCGCCGTTTGGCGAACCATGCTGCGAAGCGTCTGGCGCAGTCGCTTGAACGAGTCGCCAGAACAACCTCAAGCCGCTCTGTCCAAACCACTGGCAAGCTTGCTGAAACGCATCCTGACAGAACGAAACGACCCACGCTTGTTGCTGGAGGCAGTCGTCTGCGCAGGGCAACTCGATGCGAATGTCAGCCCCGAAGCACTCAGTACCGTTTTGAAAGCGGCGCAACAATCACCAGACAACAACCTTGACTTTGCCATCTGGCAATCACTGCGCAGACTCGATGCTTCCTACCCGGACGGCTCAATTCTTGCTTCACGCAATGACTGGAAACAAAATCTGAATGAGCTGTCTGCTGCCATCACGGCAATTGGTAATCCTGAGGCAGCCGAAATTGCGGTGGACATTCTGGAATCAGAAAACCTCGATGACCAACCGATGGACACATTGATTGCCGCCGTTGCTGTTGCGGGCAATGCCAGTCAACTCGGGCGTGTTGTTCGAGCCATGCTAAAAACGGATCAAGCCGCCCTGACCGCGGCTCGTATCAAGCCACTACTCGACCGCACGTTCAGAGACAGAACTATCCCCGAAAATGTCGGCGTTGCGTTTGCTGAATATTGCTCAAAGGACCCATCCACGCTGCAAGGCGAACAACTGCGAGTCATTGCCAAAATCGCAACCGCCTGGAGAGTTTCCGCTCTGGAATCATCGCTGCTCAAAGCCCTTGCAGAAACCGACGGTGAGACACAGCAGAAAGTCATTGACGCACTCGCCGCCTTTGATTCCCAAGCGGTAAAGGCGAAGTTAGCCGCGCTGGCAAAATCACCCGATGCAGCTAAACGTGTCGCAGCAACCCGAGCAATTGCCTCCACACGTCCAAGAGCTGCTATCCAACTGATTCTCGAGCTTTTGCGGAATGACGAAACAGGTGATGCCGCCTCTGCCATGATCATCTCAATGCTGAGCCGAAAAGATCTTCCACCGGTACTTGCCGCAGCCATAAAAAAGACAAGCCTGCCCGCTGACCGGGCACGCAGTCTGTTGCGTGATGTGCGAGCCTCTGGCGGACAAACTCAGCTTGAAGATGCGATCAGGGCTGCTGGCCGGCTGGAAAATGCCAATTGGAAACTCACTCCGGAACTGCAGAAACAACTCATCGCAGAAATCAAGACAGCTGGTTCTGCTGCTCGCGGGGAACAGGTTTATCGCCAGGCAAAACTGCAGTGCATCCTCTGTCACGCGATTGGAACCGCGGGAGGCCTCGTCGGCCCCAACCTGATCAGCGTCGGCGGAAGCTCGCAGCCTGATTACATCGTTGAATCGTTGCTGGATCCCAGTGCAAAACTCAAAGAAGGCTTCACGACACTCACGATCCTGACTGACGAGGGCGAAGTCATCAACGGGATCTCGATTGGCCGCACTGCGGATGCTATCCGGCTCCGTCTGGCCGATGGCAAGGAAGTGCAAATTCCAATCGACGCCATCGAACAGGAAAAACCAGGCAAGTCCCTGATGCCAGAAGGCTTGCTCGATGCGTTGACCCGGCAAGAACTGGTCGATTTACTGGCCTTCATGTCTGCACTCGGACGCGACCCCGCTTTCATGGTCTCAACGAAACCGATGGTGCGTTCACTTGAAACCCTGAACTACACCAACGCAGCCAATAGTCGATTGAATCGCACCAGCACCGACACAGCGGCCAGCGATGACCCGGCCATGACCTGGCGGGCACAAACGACCAAAGTTGATGGGATGCTGCCACTGGACGAATTGGACAAGTTCAAACAACACCGCAGTCTGCCCCCTGCCTCATTCATCCGTTTCAACGTCATGATGCCACGAGAAGGAATTGCCAAAATTCAGCTGCCAACCAATGGCATCGGTGCCTGGGTTGATACCAAACCCACACCCAACGTGAATCTGGAAGCACTGCCGCTCGCCGCGGGTGAACATGTAATCGTGTTGTCGATTGATCGATCAATCGTGACCAAACCATTCACGATCAGCGTTGAGGGTGACGGGGTACTGACGAATTGAACGCACCCGTCTGAATCATCGTCTGAATCATCGTGTTCAGTAACGTCTGCTAGCCGGGTGCGTGGCGTCCACACGCTGTCTCGAATCAGCAGTTTGCCATGCCCGCCAGCGGCTTGTTATGCACCAGCGCCTTGATACGCTTTGCTAACTTCATCAGCAATCACGCGAAATCCCTCACGGACGACCTCATCAGACATCGTAAAACTGACTCGCAAACATTCGTCACGATGCCGCCATTCCTGATCATCGACGCCAAAGAAAAAGTAATTTCCGGGCACCACCAGAACGCCGCGTGACTTCAGACGCTCGTACAATTCTCGCGACGTGATCGGCAAATCCTCAAACCAAAGCCAAAGAAAGAAAGCCCCTTCGCTCCGATGCACGCGATACGGAAGTCGATCCTCAAAAAATTCTTTCACCCAACCGAGTGCCCGCAGCGACCGTTCCCGGTAGAACGGCTGCACGACTTCGCTACTGAGACGCAGGATGTCGCCACTTTCGATCAGCGGTTTGACAATCGCCTGTCCGATATTGGCATTGGCCAGTCCTACGATAGAAGTCATTGAGCCGAGTGCTCTGACGATTTCTTCGCGGGCAATCACAATCCCGGTACGTGTCCCCGGCAGACCAATTTTGGACAAGCTCAGCGTCAGAATGATCCCATCGTTCCAGACCGGCTCGGCGTCAACAAAGATCGCATTGGGAAAGGGCGCACCATAAGCGTTGTCAATCATCAAAGGGACTGACAGGTCGCTCGCCAGTGTGTCAAGTCGCGAGATCTCCTCGTCCGTCAGTACATTGCCTGTCGGATTTGTTGGACGCGAGACACAAATGGCAGCGATGTCTTCGTTGACCTGCATCGCATCGAAATCGACGTGATACTTGAACTCGTGATCTCCAATCAATTCCAACCGCGGTTTGACCGCAGTGAAAATATCGGGGCCCAGTGACTGGTTGGCATAGCCGATGTACTCAGGAACCAACGGCAGCAAAATCTTCCTTTGGCGGTCATCGTGAAAACGGCCAGCCAAAGCATTGAACAAAAAAAAGAAGGCGGTCTGACCTCCCATCGTGATCGCGACATTCTCGGTCCCCAAGTCCCAGCCAAACTTCTCTCGAAAAAGATCAGCCACGGCCCGACGAAACGACAAGTTGCCAGCCGGAGGCTCGTAATTGCCAAGCACATGCTCAAGCTGACCCTCGGTCGCCAATATTTCACCCATACGCTGACGCCAAAGTTCATCGATGACGGGAATATGCGCAGGCTGCCCACCACCCAACATTCGTATCTGGTCACCACCGGCAGCCAAAGCGTGCCCGAGGTCATCCATCAACTCCCCGATGCCGCTACCGCCACAAAGATGCTTTCCAAACTCCGAGAATTCCCATGCCATCAATTCACCCTTGCCTTGGCAACTTTCATTCAATCCGACCTGCGATAGCCTATCTGCTCATGCAAGCGATGTAACGAGGGTAATGACAACCCATTGGTTCACCTAGCCAACGCCGGGAATCTGCCAGAACAAGATCCCGCCGCAACCCAACTCTGCCCAGTTGCTCGCATCGAGGACAATCAGTGGCTCGCATCGAGGACAATCAGTGGCTCGCATCGAGGACAATCAGTGGCTCGCATC
>JAPKCI010000213.1 GCA_028823035.1 Rubripirellula sp. | reverse complement strand
TCTGTTCGGTCGTGATCTGTTCGGTCGTGATCTGTTCGGTCGTGCTGCAATCCGAGTCGGCTAAAACCGATGGCGTGACACTGGTTCTGTGCGGGCAGTCAGAGCTCAGGCTTTGCCCCGTGGGCCGAGGCGACCGAACATCCGGTCGAGTTCATCGCGACTGAAAAACAGGGATGTTGGTCGCCCATGCGGGCAGTGATGCGTGTCGTGGTAAAGGTCTTTTTGTTCCAGCAGGCTGGTGATTTCCTGTGGGGTCAAAGGATCGCCTGCTTTCACGGCGGCTTTGCAGGCGATGGTTGATAGCAGGTGGTTGAGAAGATCTTTGGCATCCGGTTTTTTGCCGGCTGACATGACTGATTCCAGCAAAGTTCTCAACATGTCGCCGGGAGCCGTTTTCTGCAACATCGCTGGGAAGGAATGAACCAGAATTGTCTCACCACCAAATTCATCAATCTCGATCCCGATTTTGGCCAGTGTTTCTTTCACATCCAGAGCGGCGGTGCGTTCGGCGGGGGTAAGCGATACGGGTTCTGGGACCAGCAGTCTTTGCGATTCCAGGCAGGCACCCTCCGAAAGCACTTTCGCACACACCCGTTCGTAGAGAACCCGTTCATGCAAGGCATGTTGATCGATGACAACCATTCCAGAGTCATCCTGCGTCACGAGATAGCGGTTGTGGACCTGAAAGCCGAGATAGCAGACGCTCGGGGCATGTTCCCAGGGAGCTGAATCGTCGTCGGTTGATGTTGGGGCAACGTCCGCGGCCACATTTTGTGTATTGAAGTGTGCTGAGTTAATGGCTGTATGCCGTGGATCGATGACGGCGTTGTCACTTGCAAAGGGGCGAAAGGGCTGTGTTCCCAAACTGGGGATGCCTAGCGATGCAGGGGCAGGTTGGGATTCGCCGGTGCGAGCCCATTCGATGACTGCTTGCCTCTGTTGTTGCTCAACCGAAACAGGCAAACCAAGTTGGCTCGATGGTCGGCCTTGCTGTTCACTGTTGTCCATGGCTGGTTGCGGTGGCCCAACTCGCTGGGTCAGATTGGTAGTCAGAAATTGATGACGCAGCGACTGCAGCAAGCGACTGTAAACTCGACCTCCGTCGGTGAATCGGACTTCCAACTTTGAGGGATGTACATTGACATCGATCATTTCTGCTGGCATATCCATCCGCAGGAAACCTACGGGATGACGTCCAACCATCAGCAAGCCTCGGTAGGCTTCACTCAGGGCATGTTGCAAGGACCGGTCTCGGATGTGTCGTCCATTGAGGAACAGATACTGCATCCGATTATTGCCGCGGCTGACCGAGGGGTCGCAAACATAGCCGCTGATATTGATCTGGTCGTCATCGCTGTGAATGGCAATCAGTGATTCCGAAACTTCGGCACCGAAGAAAGCTTCGATTCTGTCAGCCCAGCGTGCTGTTACTGGCAGGTCGTAAAGTTGCTTGTCATTATTCGTGAGCACAAAGTGAATTTGTGGATTGGCTAACGCAAGTCTGGTGAAAGCTTCGACAATATGTCCACGTTCGGTTTGTGCCGTTTTGAGGAACCGATGGCGAACTGGTGTATTGAAGAAAAGATTGCGGACTTCCATCACGGTTCCCGTGGGGCAACCGCAGGGCACTGGCGACTCCTGCACGCCGCCACGAACCGAAAGTTCAGAACCACTGTCGTCTGATTTTGTGCGGCTACGAATCGTCAGGTGGGAAACACTGCCGATCGAGGCAATTGCTTCACCGCGAAACCCCAAGGTTGCCACCTGGAAAAGTGAATCATCATCCGGCAATTTACTGGTGGCATGGCTCGACACGGCAAGCGGCAGCTGGTCGGAGGTCATTCCATATCCATTATCACTGATGCGGATCAACTCACTGCCTCCGCCCGCGATGGTCACTTCGATTCGATGAGCACCTGCGTCGATGCTGTTTTCCAGTAATTCCTTGACAACCGATGCAGGGCGTTCGATGACTTCGCCAGCTGCGATCTGATTGATCAGGTTGGGAGGGAGTTGTCGAATCGTCGGTGGTTTTTGGGTGGTGCTAGTCATGCCTTGGAATGTAGCGGAGTACGACGCTGCGACAACCGATGACCAGCCGGTAATTCGCGAAAATCAACAATCGGAGCAGATCAACAGGTCCGCCAATCGCGGCTTTCTGGCTTAGCCCCGCTGTTCGGGCAGAATGAGTTTGTCAATGAATTACCGCAGCAGACTCGGATTTCGGTCAGCAGGTATTTGGCCAACTCTTGCGAATGTCGATTGTCCCAGCAAGCGAGGATGACCAGCGGCAGATGCAAAGGTTGCAGCATGACGTCGATCGGTCAACTCGCTTGGTGATAAGCGAGAAAACAGCAATTTGTCAGGCAATCAGGTCGTTCAATACACGACCATGGACGTCTGTTACTCGACAATCCCGGCCACCGTAATGGTCGGTGAGTTGTTCGTGATCGATACCCATCAAATGAAGAATCGTGGCGTGGTAGTTGTGCACATGACATGGGCTGTCGGCTGAAGTGATCCCGTATTCGTTGGTTTCCCCGTTGGAAATCCCATCGGTTATCTCATCGGTTAGCCCTCCCCGGACGCCACCGCCGGCGAGGATGCACGAGAATGCGTCGGCGCAATGTTCACGACCGGTGAGGTTGAACGTGATCGGTGTTTAGCTTCGGTTGTAATCAAACGTCTCGACATGGGACGTTCCACCGGTGAGAAACACGATGAGCAACTGCTGGGCTTTGGCCGGTTGCTTCATTGCGTAAGGTGCATCGTTCGCTGCCTGATTCAACTCGGCAGTCAGGATTTACTGAGCGGTCGAGCCGACGGCGATTCCGATACCACCGATGGCTGTGTTTGAAAAACGTTTGCGATTATGTGTTCCGCCCAGTCTCAGCAAAGATGCCTCCGTTGATAAAGAGTAGTTCGTGTGACATTAACGGTGATTTTGCCAAGTTAGTCCACTGAATTGTTTCGTTTGTGACTGGTTCTATTGCCGAACGTTTCGAGATGCGTTTGGCTCAAACGTTCTTTCTGCGGTGGGGGCGGCGACCGTAAACCATTCGGAATGCTCGGTCGAGTCGGTCGTTGGTATTAAATGGGCTGTTGCCCTGCGTGTGGTTTCCGTTAACGAGCCTTGCTAGCGAATCAGTAGAATCAGGCGTTCTCTGCCGCGGCGAACGATCATCCGCATTGGTTGGCCGATCCGTTTTGCTTCCAATAACAGTTCACCCAATTGCTCTGTCGAGCGTACATTCAGACCCCCAACGGATTCGATCACGTCACCGGCCTCAAGATCAGCTTGATCAGCCAAGCTGCCATTTTCGACACTGGTCACGATCAGTCCACTTTGGAGTCCACGATAGCCGTACTTTCGCTGATTCTCAGGTGTGACGGGGACCAGTTCTGATCCAAAGTCGTTTTCGTCTCCTCTGAATCGGGCCATTGCTTCGGCTGTTCGTTCGGTGAGGCGGACGCTCAGTCGCTTGTTTTGCCCGCCACGGTTGACTTCCATTTGGATTGTCGAGCCCGGGCGACGGCTGGCAACATAATTCCGAAGTTGGGTTCCGCCATTGCAAAGACGTCCGTCAATTCGGGTCACAACGTCACCTTTTTTCAGGCCGGCCCGGTCAGCAGATTGTTCCGAAAGCACAGAAGCCACAAACGCTCCGCTCCGCACTCTTAAGCTGAACTCATCAACCAGTGCTGGGGTGACATCAACGACTTGGGCACCCAGGAATCCGCGGTGGACTTCTCCGGTTTCAATGATCGACTGCAGGACTGGCTGTGCCATGGAGACGGGAATGGCAAAACCAATTCCGGCACTCGCACCACTCTGTGACAAAATAGCTGTGTTGATGCCGATCAGTTCGCCATGCAAATTCACCAAGGGGCCGCCGGAGTTTCCCGGGTTGATGGCGGCATCGGTTTGCAGGAAATCTTCGAAACCATTGCCGTCTGCGATGATGGACTGTACCCGGTTTTTTCCACTGATGATGCCCGCCGTCACTGTCTGGTCGAGACCGAAGGGGCTGCCAATGGCCAAGACCCAGTCGCCTACCCGCGTTAAATCCGAGTTGCCGAATGGTGCGGCTCGCAGATTCGGGACGTCAATCTTGACGACCGCAATGTCCGTTTGAGGGTCGGCTCCAACGACTGTGCCAGCCACGGTTCGACCGTCCGACAATTCCACAGTCAGTGAGTCGGCGCCTTCGATAACATGGTTATTGGTCAGGATGTATCCATCGGATCGGACAATGACGCCACTGCCCATCCCGTTCTGCTCACGTGGGCCGAACTCGTAACGGAATTGAGGTGAGATGCGATTCACTCTGGGGTCGCGGACCAACTGCTTTGTACTGATACTGACTACACAAGGACGTAAAGCCTGTGCCACATTGTGAAATGCATCCGAGAGGCTTTGAGCGTGGACTAGATTCTGGGCGTTGACGATTGGTGTCTGGTTTCTGCCAGGTTGCGAGTTGGTGTTTTGGGCAACGGCGGCAGTTCGCAGACCCTCGGGCTGCGTGATTGCGACTGCGGTGAGCAGTGAACCAACGACCATGGCGGTAAGTGCAAAGCTGACGCGTTTCCAAAGGTTCGGCATGTCAATGACTCCGTGTATTTTCCGAGTTGCTGGTCGACGATTGAGTGTTGGGACAGGGATCCCCGATTGAGCCAAGGATTGCCCGCAATGCAGTTTTAATCAGGCAGGTGATGAGCACGTCGACCACTACTGCAGCCTTGTATTATTACAACTCAGTCCAGATGCTTGCCGATAGTTTTCTGCTGCATCTCTTTGGTACCCCCCTGAAAGCGTGGTTTTGGGGAGGATTGAAAAGAAATATCTCTATCGGCCAGTTGGTTTTTTACCCAAATTGAAATGGCAGCAATTTGGGTGAAATGATTTGCTCAGGCACGAATTGTCAGCATCTGGTACCCTTGAAATCACGATGTTCGGCGTTAGGTACTTACCTTGGGTGCGGTTGCCGATTTTCACGGCAGGGCATCGATGCTGGCAGCAGGGAGCACGAAAGCATGCGGGACACATTGACAGTGATTCTAGCCGGGGGGCGTGGTTCACGGCTCGAACCATTGACCCGGGATCGCGCCAAACCAGCGGTTCCATTTGGAGGCTTGTACCGCATCATCGACTTTGTTTTGAGCAACTGCCTCAATAGCGGCATGCGTCGCCTGTTGGTGTTGACCCAATACAAGGCTCAGTCGTTGGATCGCCACATCAATCTGGCATGGCGGGGATATTTTTGTCGTGAACTGGGAGAGTTCATTGACGTCGTGCCACCTCAGCAGCGTTTCACTGACAATTGGTATCAGGGAACAGCTGATGCGGTCTACCAAAACATTTACGCGATCGAACGCGAGCAACCGCGGGATGTCGTGGTCCTTGCTGGTGACCACATCTACAAGATGAATTACGGACCGATGATCGATTTTCATCGCAAACAGGGCGCGGATATCACTATCGGCGCCCTACGAGTCAGTCGTCAGGAAGCACGTCAGTTTGGCGTCATGCAGACCGATCTCGATCATCGCGTGACTGGCTTTGTTGAGAAACCGAATGATCCCGTAGGAACACCGGAGAATCCCGATGTTTGTCTCGCATCGATGGGTATCTATATTTTCGACGCCAAGTTTCTATACGAACGCTTGTGTGATGATGCCACTTTTGATGACAGTGATCATGATTTCGGCAAGAACATCATCCCCGATGCAATCAAGGACTATCAGGTATTCGCATTTCCTTTCCTGGATGAGAACCGAAAAGTTGATGCCTATTGGCGTGATGTTGGAAACATTGATGCCTACTATGATGCCACGATGGATTTGATTCGCGTTGACCCGCAGTTGAATCTGTACGATCAACAGTGGCCGATCCGAGCCTTTCAACCGATGCTTCCGCCACCTAAGTTTGTGTTTGGCAGCGAAGGTAAATCGAATCTTCGCCGCGGTGAAGCACTCGATTCGATTGTGTGTCAGGGCGCCATCATTAGTGGTGGCAGCGTCGCGAGAAGTGTGCTCGGACCCAATGTTCGAATTAACAGTTATGCCACGGTAGAGGACAGCATTCTGTTTGATGGAGTGGAGGTTGGCAGACGATGTCGTTTGCGACGCGTCATCGTTGACAAGGGAGTACGTATCCCGTCGGAGACTGAAATTGGCTATGATCTCGAGCTGGACCGGGCCCGTGGTTTTACCGTGACAGATAGTGGTTTAGTGATCATTGCACGCGGCGAAGATCTCGCGGAGTCGCAAATGATCGGTGGAGTGTTGCGGAACGAGGGTGTGCCGGATTGCTAGTTGATTGGGAAAATGGATTGACCAAGGGTGTGTCTTGATGCCAAACGGAAATAACATCGTACTGCTATTGGGTACCTGCTTTGGCATCTCTTTGATGTTGCTCGGGATCTGGATTGGGCTGCGTGTGGCGCGGATCAAGAGCCAATCTCGCGAGAATGAATTCCATCTGAATCAGGGTGATCGAGAACGGATTCTGCAGTTGCTGCGAGACCTCGGCATATGGATGCGAGAGTATTCGCTCAACGTGGTTGAATTTCAGGAATTATTGGAACAGTTCATTACTGAGGTGCGTGGATCAGATGCAGAAGCAGGTTCCCAGCAGCACCGTGCGATCATCGCGATGGAGCAGGTTCTCAGGGGCTCTCGCAAAGCGGCGGAGCGGATGGATACCGCTGAGTATCGGTTGGAAAAGCAGACGGCTCAGATACAGTCTTACATCAAGGATGAGAAAGTTGACAGTTTGACGGGGCTTGCCAATCGCCACGCTTTTGATCTCAGGTTGGAAGAACTTTGTCGTGAGTATCGAGAGAGCGGTAAATCGTTTGTTCTTGCCCTGATTGATCTCGATCAGATGAAGTGGCTTTACGAACAGCATGGTCATCAGGCAGGCGACCTCGTCTTACGTCAAATCTGCAACATGATCTGTTCCAGACTTGAGCATGCCATCACGGTTGCCCGTTTTGGCGGAGGGGAGTTTTCAGTGATCGTGGATGGTTCACTGCGTGATGCGGCTGAGACGATGAATCAGGTCCGATCATATCTGCAGTCTGAGCGGATCAACGTAGGCAGTGAACAGGTGAAAATGACGGTCAGTGTCGGGCTGAGCGAATTGGGGACCGACGTGGTTGCCGGTCCGCTGTTGCGACATGCTGATGAGGCACTGTACACAGCCAAAAAGACTGGTGGGAATCGGGTCTATTATCACGACGGGAATGGACCTGTGTTGGTGGGGGCGCCGGAAACGGTACACCGGACTCAGTAACCCTTGCTGTCCGCTGTCTGGGTTGGATTGATGGAGTTTTCCCATCCTCTGGTGACTCTTGCTGGCGGAACTCTGTTGACGCTTGCTGGCGAAACTGCCATTGCCAGGAAATGTTTTGGCAGCAGGAAAAATCCACTGACTGTGTGGTATCGTCCATCGATTTTGCTGTGGCATGAAAAACAGTGGATTCGCAGTGAAATGCCAACGTATGCGGCCTGTTTAATGTCAATCCCAGCGTTTGATTTGGGGTTCCATCAGAAAGATCTGACAAAAGTTCTGCGGACAACCGTCACCGTTTACGTGTTTATGAGTGAGCACATTCATCCATCACTCGTAAACCCTGGCAGGAACAATGTCCATCCATTTCGATACCACGCCGGCAGTGATCTACATCGTCGATCGAGATGCCGGTTCAAACGCAGCTTACCAAGCGATGGCCGAACGGCTTGGAGTTGAAGTGCGTTTTTCAACCTCGATCGAGCAACTGCTCGCTACGGCTCCCGACGTTCCGCCCTCTTGCCTCGTCTATGACGTAGGGTCGGGGCCGGATGAATTCGAGCAATGGCGGCAGCAGTTGCTGCAAAAGACAGTGGACGTACCGATCATTTTGGTCGCAGATGAGCATGAAGATTCGCAGATTGCTTTTGGCTTTCAGTTGGGTGCCTTGGCCGTGCTGCGGAGACCGGTGGCGATCAACGTCCTTGAAGAGTACCTCAAGTTCGCCGTTCGACGTCAGCGAGTTATTCGAAGTCTGGTTCAACAACATGCGAGGGTCCAACAGACCTTGAATGACCTGACTGAGCGTCAAGGCAAAGTCCTTGAGTTGGCAGCCACTGGGATGCCTAACAAGACAATCGCTTCGAGGCTCAGCGTGTCACAACGAACGGTCGAGACTGAGCGGGCGAAGATCCTGAAGTCATTCTCAGCTGATGCGTTCTGTGACGTCACGGCTCAGGTAGGGTCTTTTCGCGTTCTTGAGACGCTTCAGGATCTGCAGAACCGGGCGTCGGTGCTGCGGCAAGGCATTGGCCATGTGCCTACCAACCAAGCCTGCGATGAGTCGGCGGTACGGATTGATCTGGGGAACCTGTCGTCCGATTTTTTGATGCTGGTATCAGATCAAACTGACGTCCGAGTATGATCTGGCGTTACCCCATTCCGAGAAGGCTGATTCTGGGTAGGCTTACCCGGTATTGCGACCTCGGAGGTAACGCTGCGGCGCGGCGACTTTCTGTAACTGATGTCTGGCTCTGACTCGGCTTGAGATAACTCGCCGGGATGCCGAATCGTCTCTCGATTCAGCGATTCGTGCTAGAGCAGACCGGCAATTGCAGAAGTCGCCGCCAGCCCTACCGGCGGCTGAGTCAATTCAACGTAATGCCCGCACAGTTTCAAATTTCGCGTGTTTTGTCAGCAAGTTTCATCAGGATCTCGCATTTGGACGTCTCGTCAGGTCGTGTGGTGAACCATTAAACTATGAATTGACATCCTGACCGGCTCCGCGTTTATCCCACTCGCATGAACGAACTTGACGATACACGCTTGATCGGGATGCTCCGCCGTGTCGTGAGGGATTGTGGGAAGCTGTACAAGCACTGTGGGACCTGGATGGTGCGACGTTTTCCTACGTTGCTTGAGGGGAGTGTTGACAACTTCGAAGAGTTGATGGACGACCTGCATCGTGGCCTGTTGATCAAGGTCTACGTCACGGTGGTTCGTGCCGATAATCGGTGGAGTGCACCTGAAAAAAGGGTGGCGGCCGCCATGATTGATCACCTTTGGGGGCAGGAACTCCGGGGAGACGACCTTCGAGAGGCAGCTACCGAGTTATTCAAGCAGGCCGATCTGCTGAAATGGGAATCGTTGGTGGCACCCTTTGTCCGTTATGAGCCACTGGCCGATAGTAAATCACAGGTGGAAACGATTGTGATGCGGCTGGCGAATCTTGTCGCCAAGTGTGATGGCGAAATGTTGGATGAAGAGTCCGTCGCGCTGCACACGTTGCAGCGAGAGATCGACATGGCCCTCTATCCAGCTAACCCGCAAGAAGTGTTGGCTCCGCCCAATCTGCCGTCCGAGCGAGCAAAGGGAGGCAAGGCATCAGCTCAGCAGAAAAAACAGGATCGTCAGCAGGAAAAATCAGTCAAACCGGTCGAACCGATTTCCGAAGCTGAACGAGAACGGCGGCTGAAAGTAGCCATGCAGGAATTGGACGAACTGATCGGTCTGGATGCTGTCAAACACAGAGTCAAGAGCTTTACAAATTTCCTGCGGTTGCAGGGACAGCGTCGTGATGCGGGTCTGAGCACCATGCCCATCAGTTTGCACATGTCCTTCGTCGGCAACCCAGGAACCGGTAAGACGACGGTCGCGCGGATCGTTGGCCAGATTCTTGGGGCACTGGGGACCTTGAGCAGCGGACATGTGGTCGAAACCGATCGCAGTGGTCTGGTCGCCGAGTACGCAGGGCAGACCGCTCCGAAAACAAACAAACTATGTGATTCGTCCATGAACGGGATTCTGTTCATCGATGAAGCGTACAGCTTGATTGATGCGTCTGGTGATGACGCGTATGGTCGTGAAGCTGTGCAATGCCTGCTGAAAAGGATGGAGGATGATCGTGAATCACTGGCAGTGATTCTGGCTGGTTACGGTGACGAGATGACGCAGTTGATCCGCTCAAACCCGGGCCTGTCTTCTCGTGTTAACACCACCATTGAGTTTGAGGACTACACGCCACAGCAGTTGGGGCAGATTTTTGAATGTCTGTGTAAGCAAAATCAGTATGAAATCCCAAGTGACGCCAGACACCGGTTGCTGATCGGGTTCCATCATTTGTACGGTGAGCGGGACCGGCATTTCGGGAATGGTCGCTTGGCACGCAACGTCTTTGAAGATAGTGTTCGACGATTGGCAGACAGAATTGCTGACGTCAACCAGCTCACTGAATCATTGCTGACAACGCTGATTGCAAGTGATATCCATTTCCCTGAACTCAATGCGAAGAATCTGGATCGACTGATGGCTGCCGAGCATGTGCTGCGCGTCAAGTGCATCGGGTGTAAATGTAATGTACGCATCCAACACGAGTCATTGGGACGCCGCATCAAGTGTGGTAAGTGCAGTCAAGTACAGCAGGTTGTATGGGCTGACGTTTTCGAGAATTAAGGCACTGTTCTAGCTTGGGTTGCTGTTGGATCAATGCGTTTCGGTGTTTCATTCGTTCCCGTATTACGCTGGTATCAAATTACGCTGGTATCAAATTACGCTGGTATCAAATTGCGCTGGTATCAAATTGCGCTGG
>JAPKCI010000212.1 GCA_028823035.1 Rubripirellula sp. | reverse complement strand
GATCAGGCGTCTGAAATCGATCAGGCGTCTGAAATCGATCAGGCGTCTGAAATCGACCAGGCGTCTGAAATGGACCAGGCGTCCCGCTGTATCTCGTGGTTTGGGCTTAATCAGCGTGAAGTTACGCTTTGGCAGCCTCTGTGACTGCTTGGGCCGTGATATTGAAGTGCTTGTACACCTCGTCGTACGGGCCACTGGCACCATAGCCGTGCATTCCAACGAACTTTCCGGCAAGTCCCAGCCAGCGATCCCATGACATGCGGATGCCAGCCTCGACGGCAACCCGGTTGGTGACATTTGGTGGCAGTACTTCGTGCTGGTATTCCACGGGTTGATCCGCGAACAGATCGAGGCATGGCATGCTGACCACGCGAACTTTCGTCCCGCCGGCAGTGAGTTCCGTGCCTGCTTGGACGCAGAGTCCTAGTTCGCTCCCGCTTCCCATCAGGATGACATCAGGGGTTCCGTCGCAGTCTGACAGGATATAACCGCCTTTGCTGCACATGCTTGCCGATGTGTACTGTTCCCGGTCGAGGGTCGCCATGTTCTGGCGTGAGAGTACGAACGCACTGGGGTGATCCATCAGATGCATTGCAGTGCGGTAACATTCGGCAACCTCGTTGGCATCACCCGGTCGAAATACGTACAGTCCCGGAATTGCCCGGCACGCCGACAGTTGCTCAACCGGTTGGTGAGTTGGACCATCCTCACCAACTCCAATGGAATCGTGCGTCAGAATGTAGGTCGCAGGCTGGTGCATGATGCTTGCCAGTCGCATCCCGGCACGCATGTAGTCGGTGAAAACGAAGAAAGTAGCAGCGTATCCTCGCAGGCCCGAGAGGCACAAACCATTCACGATGCCAGCCATGGCATGTTCGCGAATCCCGAAGTGCAGATTGCGACCTCCGTACTGTCCAGGCAGAAAATCACCAGCGCCCTCGAAGGTCAGATTGGACTTGTTGCTGGGGGCCAGGTCTGCAGAGCCGCCGATCATGAACGGGATCTTTTTGGCAATCGAATTCAAGACTTTTCCGCTGCTGTTTCGCGTGGCATCTCCTTTTTCGCTTGCTTCAAAGGTGGGAATGTCAGCGTCCCAGCCCTCTGGCAGTTCACCATCGAATAGAGCTTGAAGTTGTTTGCTTTTGTCGGGATTGGCCGCTTGATAGGCGGACCAGACATTGGACCAAGCGGCGTAGCAGTCGGCGCCACGCTGGCCGATATTTGCGTCAAAGTGTTCCTGGACTCCCTCGGGGATAAAGAACTTCTCCTCGGGTGGAAAACCATAGTTTTCCTTGGCTAGAGCGATTTCATCCCAGCCCAAGGGAGCACCGTGCGCTCCGTGGGTGTCCTGTTTGTTGGGCGCACCGAACCCGATGATGCTCTTGACGATGATCAGGGTTGGCTTGTTGGTGCAGGCTTTGAAGTTGTTCAGGCCGGATTGCAAGGCAACCAGATCGTTGGCGTCATCGACTTTGACAACGTTCCAGCCGAGACCCTCGAAGCGTTCGCCAACGTTCTCGCTGAATGCGAGGTCCGTATCGCCCTCGATGGTGATGTGGTTGTCATCGTACAGCCAGCAAAGGTTGTCCAGTTTCAAGTGTCCGGCAATCGATGCTGCTTCGCAGGCGACCCCTTCCATCAGGTCTCCGTCACTGCAAATTGCGTAAACGTTATAGTCAAACAGCCTGTGTTCGCTGGTGTTGTAGTTGTCTGCCAGCCACTTTTGGGCCATTGCCATACCGACGGCGTTGCTCACGCCGGCACCCAGAGGACCGGTGGTGGTTTCAATTCCAGCGGCTTCGCCAAATTCGGGATGCCCCGCACAGGGACTGCCGATCTGTCGGAAATTTTTGATGTCGTCGAGTTTGATCGACAACTCATCGATCGGTTGCCCCGAATCGTCGGTTGCTTTTACACCTACCAGATGCAGCATACTGTAAAGCAGCATCGATGCATGTCCGCAGGACAGGACAAAGCGATCACGACCCGGCCAATTTGGTTGAGCGGGGTCGTAGCTCATCGAGTGGTTGAACAATTGATAGGCAACCGGCGCCAACGCCATCGGTGTGCCGGGGTGCCCGCTGTTGGCCGTTTGGACAGCATCCATGCTGAGGGTGCGGATGGTGTCGACGGCAAGTTTTTTAATGTCGGTCGATGCAACGCTCATCAGCGTGGTCACTCGTGCGGTGAGAGGCAGTATATGATTGAATTTCTCGCGAAATCGTACTGCCAATAGACCGTTTTCGGAAGGGGCAAGACCGCGGCTGAATCCTGAGCTTGGTTTGTCAAGCGAGGTTCTCGTGGCATGGTGATCCCTGCTCTCTTGCTGGCGGTGGGGTCGCTGTTTTCTAATCCTTGAGGTCCCAGTCGGGCATCGCCCGCAGCATCGCCTGCTCGGTCAAATCGAATTTCAGGGGCGTCAGAGTCACATTGCCCCGACGTAATTCGGTGACATCTGCCTCTTTGGAGGGTGGTTGTGCCGGTTCGGACCACAGTGCCCAGTAATAGTCTCTGCCCCCCGGGTCTTGGCGTTTTTCGTAGCTGTGCCCGTACTGTGCCAGTCCCATCGGAACGACTCGCAATTCCTTAGGTGATTCTGTGGCCGCTGTGGGAATGTTCAGGTTGAACAGGCCCCCTTTGGCGGCGGGCTGTTTCGCAATCCCGCCGATGACGTTCCGTGCAATCACGGCAGCTGTTTGAAAATCAGCGTCTTCGGAGTATTCCAATGACACCGCGACACTGGTGACTCCAAAAAAAGCACCTTCAATAGCCGCTGCAACTGTGCCGCTATACAGCACGTTTATCCCGGCATTCAGGCCATTATTGATTCCGCTGACGACCAAATCGACCGGATTATCCTTCAGCAACTCACCGATTGAGAGTTTGACGCAGTCAGCAGGAGATCCATCGACGGCCCACGCCCAATGCCGACCGTCACGGTGGATCGACTTGCAGGTCAGGGGCGTCAGGAAGGTGATCGAGTGCCCTACTCCGCTCTGCTCCGTCGTGGGGGCCACCACGATCACCTCGCCAAGATGGCTAAGCTGCTGTTCGAGTGCAGCCAAGCCGGGGGCAAACACTCCGTCGTCATTGGTTAGCAGGATTCGCATAGGATTTTTTCTGTGGGTCGGGATTTCAGAAGCTGAGGAGTTCAGCGATGTCGTTGGGGGGATCTGGAAGGGACGTCAGGATGTGGCCCCGTCTGGCTTGGGTTTTTGCTTCGCGCAGTACGTCTGAGGGGCTGTTTGTCGGTGGGTTGAAAGGAACGGACGGCGAGATTGTGGAAGGTTGTGAGTCTTAAACGAAAAGTCTCGACCGGCTTTCCGTGCCTCGAATTGAGGTGTTTCCGACCAATGGACTTGTGATTTGCGAGGCTTATTGGCTGGCCCACACGGTAAAGAAGCGATCTGGGGTCGGCCATCGTTTTGGCTGTTTGCCATCGTTCTGGGATCGGCCCCTTGGGAATTGAACGGTCATTTTCTACACTTCATCATTCTTTCCTGCGACACCTCTGGTGTTAGTGGTGACTGGTATGAGCAATCTAAATTCAGCGGAGATCGCATTGGCAGACAGTCCAGCCCGGCAATTGACAGAACAGAGGATCGTGGTTCTCGACTTCGGTTCGCAATACGCACAGCTGATAGCGAGACGGGTTCGAGAGCAGAATGTGTACTGTCAGATTCTTCGGCATGACATCACCGCTGAACGTTTGGCGGAACTGGCGCCCAAGGGAATCATCCTTTCGGGTGGCCCGGCAAGTGTGTACGAGAAAGACGCGCCTCGCTGCGACCCTGGCTTGTTTCGATTGGGCATCCCGGTACTGGGGATCTGCTACGGAATGCAGTTGACTTGTGACGCATTGGGCGGCGATGTCGACAATGCCCCATCGCGTGAATATGGGCCAGCAAAATGCCAGATCGAGAATACGGCAGAGTTGTTTGCAGGCTTGCCTGACGAAATTGACGTCTGGATGAGCCACGGAGACCAGATATCTTCGGTCAGTTCAGAGTTCGAGGCTCTGGCAAAGACCGGGACCTGTCCCTACGCAGCGATCCGTCATCGCGAGTTGCCCGTATTCGGCATCCAGTTTCACCCCGAGGTAACGCATACCCCGATGGGTGGACGTCTGCTGGAAAATTTTGTCATTGGTGTCTGTGGTTGTCAGCAGACTTGGCATCTGGGTGACTTTGCAGAGGCAAACATCAAGCGAATTCGCGAGCAGGTAGGTGACCGCCGTGTGATTTGTGGTCTCAGTGGTGGCGTGGACTCCAGTGTTGTCGCGGCGTTGCTCTACAAAGCCATTGGTTCACAGCTTTCGTGCATTTTGGTCGATAACGGTCTGCTGCGAAAAAATGAGCAGGCGATTGTGATCCGCGAATTTGGTGATCACTTCAAGACAGACTTGCACGTCGTCGAGGGCGAAGAGAAATTCATGGCGACACTTGCGGGCATTAGCGAACCGCAGGAGAAACGCCGCAGGATCGGTCACGCTTTCATCGAATGCTTCAAGGAAGAGGCCGTCAATATTGACGGTGCTTCGTTCCTTGCCCAGGGAACTCTTTATCCTGATGTGATCGAAAGTGGTGCAGACCCGGACGGACCTGCGGCAACGATTAAGTTGCATCATAACGTCGGTGGCTTGCCAGATGAGCTTGGTTTTGAATTGATCGAGCCTCTGCGTGATCTGTTCAAGGACGAAGTTCGGCGTCTCGGGCTCGAATTGGGTTTGCCAGAATCGCTGGTGTGGCGTCATCCGTTTCCCGGTCCCGGATTGGCTGTTCGTTGTCTGGGTGAAATCACGCGTGAGAAACTTGCGGTGCTTCGAGAGGCCGATGCAATTGTGGTCGAAGAGATCGAGAATGCAGGACTGTACCGCGAAACCAGTCAGTCTTTCGCCGTGCTACTGCCCGTGCAGAGCGTGGGAGTCATGGGAGACGCGCGAACTTATGAAAATGCCGTCGCGATCCGCAGTGTGGATACCAATGATTTCATGACTGCTGATTGGAGTCGTTTGCCATATGACCTGTTGGCACGCATGAGTTCCCGCATCATCAACGAGGTCAAAGGTGTGAATCGGGTCTGCTATGACATCAGTAGCAAACCACCTGCGACGATTGAGTGGGAATAGGTCTGTTGAAGTCTTGCAGGGTGTGCTAGCTAGGCACCGCCCAAGCGTTTTGTCCGAGAACTGTTACCGAAAATTGATTGTCGATCCATGTCCCGTAAGTACATCTACCAAGTTGAAAACCTCACCAAAAAGCATGGTCAAAAGGTTGTACTTGACGATATCTGGTTAGCCTTCTATCCCGGTTCGAAAATCGGCGTTCTTGGTCCCAATGGTGCTGGTAAGTCAACCCTGCTCAGGATCATGGCGGGTCAGGACACCGAGTTTGACGGTGTGGCAAGACTTGCTAACGGATCGACGGTCGGTTACCTGCCTCAGGAACCCCCGCTCGATGAGACCAAGACGGTTTTTGAAAACGTTCAGGAAGCTGTTATCGAACGTCAGGCGATCCTGGATCGCTACAACGAAATCAGTATGCTGCTTGGTGAAGTGACGGATGACGCGCAGATGCAGAAATTGTGCGATGAAATGGCACAGCTTCAGGACACGATCGAAGCCAATAATCTTTGGGAACTCGATCGTCAGGTTGAAATGTCGATGATGGTCATGAATCTGCCACCGGGTGATGCCGAAATCACCAAGTTGTCGGGTGGTGAACGACGCCGTGTGGCGCTCTGTCAACTGATGATTCGTCAGCCTGACCTGTTGTTGCTTGACGAACCGACCAACCATCTTGATGCGGAAAGCATCTCGTGGCTCGAACAGCATCTGGCAAAGTACCCCGGGACCGTTGTTGCGGTGACTCACGATCGATACTTCCTTGATAATGTAGCGCAGTGGATTCTGGAAATTGATCGCGGTCAGGGGATTCCTTTTGAGGGTAATTACACCGCCTGGTTGGAAGCCCGTGGAAAACGGATGCAGGTCGAGCAACGACAGCAGCAGGCCAGACAGCGGACGCTCGCTCGTGAGTTGGAATGGATTCGCATGAGTCCCAAAGCGAGGCAGGCCAAGAGCAAGGCGAGGATCCGGTCTTATGAAGAAATGTCGGCGCAGACCTATGAGGACCGACCAGACGATCTGGAAATCCAGATTCCTTCTGGCAAACATCTCGGTGAACTTGTCATCGAAGCCACTGACGTTCATAAAGCATTTGGCGACAAAGTTCTAATTGATGATTTGTCGTTTCGTTTGCCCGCAGGTGGGATTGTCGGTGTGATCGGTCCCAATGGTTCCGGCAAAACAACACTGTTCCGCATGTTGACCGGGCAGGATCAGCCGGACAAAGGAAAGTTTCGGGTCGGGGATACGGTCGATATGGGATATGTCGATCAAAGTCGTGATTCACTCTCGGCTGATAAAACCGTGTTCGAAGAAATCAGTGGTGGTACGGAGATGATTGTCATGGGAGGCCGCAGTGTCGCCGCTCGTGCCTACGTTGCCAGATTTAATTTCAAAGGGTCGGATCAGGAAAAGAAGGTCGGAAACCTGTCCGGTGGTGAACGCAATCGTGTGCACCTGGCCAAGTTGTTACGCCAGGGTTGCAATGTTCTGTTGCTGGACGAACCGACCAACGACCTTGATGTGGACACCTTGCGAGCGCTCGAAGAGGCTATCGCGAACTTTGCGGGATGTGTCGTCGTGATAAGTCACGACCGCTGGTTCCTTGACCGGTTGGCGACCCATATTCTCGCCTTCGAAGGCGATGGCAAATTGACGTGGTGTGAAGGCAATTTCGATACCTACGAACGTAATTTACGTGAACGCATGGGAGATGATCCCAATGATGACAGCAGTTCTCGACGATCCAAATACAAAAGCATTCATGCCGGCTGACAAATTAAAGCCGGATCACATCTACACGTGGGGTCACGGAAGTCACATGGTTGACGATAAGATGTCGTGCCGATGGCAGCGTCTTGTTTCTTGATCCTTCCTGACTGATCATTCGGACACCGCTTAACAACACATTTGAATTTTACTTTAAGGAATAGATGATCATGACGATTCTTCGTATCGGAACCAACGAAAAGTACTCTGACGGCTGGGCAACTGCGTTCGGCAGTGGCAAAAAGAGAAAGACTGCCAAGAAAGTGTCTAAGAAAGCGTCTAAGAAAGCTGCCAAGAAAAAGACGGCGACCAAGAAAAAGACAGCTAAGAAGACGACGACCAAGAAAAGTACTTCCAAGAAAAGTACTTCCAAGAAAAGTGCAGTGAAGAAGTCGACTACCAAAAAGAAGTCGCCTGCCAAGAAAAAAGCGACTACCAAAAAGAAGTCGCCCGCCAAGAAAAAAGCGAACACCAAAAAGAAGTCGCCTGCCAAGAAAAACGTGAACGCGAAAAAGAAGTCGCCTGCCAAGAAAAAGGTGGCTAAGAAGGCAACCAGAAAAACCAGCAAAAAGAAATAGTTCAACCACGCGTATCTCAGTGCTTCGGTTCCCACCTCCATGCGTTCGAGTTGATGTCCAATACCCCGCCACCAGAAACTTTGAGCGAAACACTTCATCGCTTGGCGGGATATCTGAATTTCTCGTCGGGTGCCTGTGATCCCTCGATCATGGCAGCGTGGAACAGTGTCTTTGATGTCGCCAGTGCCGGAGACCCGTTGACGGGCCCGCCGGCATGGCTGGTGGTCAAGGATTGGATCAACGAAACACTCCTTAGCTTGCAAAGTGATCAGCCTGCGTTCAATGATTGTCAGCAGGCTTCGCGATTGGTCACTTTGCTGTGGAGCGAACTGCTGCCGGCCTATCTGGATTTTCACCGTGACCTGCTGTTTCATCAGGTGCCGGAGTTGCTGTTCAATGGTTTTTTCATGGCACGTGCGGCCGACGCATTGCTGAGCGTTGGTTTGGCAGGCGAAGATGACCAGGTTGTTCAGGCCGCAATTGATCGCTTGGACGACTTCGTTGGTTATCGTCCGGTGGCGATGCTCGAGAACAGGAACTGCCAGCCGTACCGCAACGAGTTCGTTTGTCCTGTTCCGTTGTATGTCAAAGATTCGGGGTTTTCTTCGGGACCCTATCGTGAGATCATCGAACTGGCGATCGAGGCCTTGCGAACGACGGCTGACGATATCCTGCGTTCAGCATCATTCGATCTGGACCGCGTCGAAGAAATTGCCATCGATCCCCGGGCTTATGACTTTGATCATCCCGTGAATCGACGCCCCAACTACCACTTCGGTGGATGGGACGAACGCTCGATTTCACTCGATGGGTACTACAATCGCTTTGTGTTGCGGCAGGTCACTCTTGAGGCTCTGTTGAGCCGGGCGACTGGCAAGACAGGAATCGAGAGAGAAGAAAAAGTTGCCGAGGCTGCTTGCGTGTTGGCTGGCACCATACTGATGGCGTCCGGAATCACGGGGTGGGGGCCGGGTGCCTATACCAGTGACATCACGTTGGGCGGGCTGATGAAGCCCATCGCTGCCTACCGTGATGCTTACTATGAAGACTGTATGACGAAGATTTCTGGCGAACATGCAGAGCGGTTGTATGGTGAGCAAAAATTGCGTCGCCAGCCGTTCGGTGCCGCTCGCCAGCATCTGAATGCCGCTCTGGCCGAAAGGCGAGCGGCACAATTGCAGCACGTGCAACTGGCACGCTTGTACGCCCGGATGGGCTATCCAGATGCCGCAAAACGCCAAACCGATACTGTGTTGGCAGCTTCAGCACGCATGATGTGCCGGATTGATTGTGTGATGACCCTCGGGTTGCGGGCCATTCGCGCCGGCGATCTGGAAGCTGCTGTCAAAGTACCCGTCATCACGTTCGACTTGATGAAGCGGGCCATTGAATGCGGTGCGCTGATCGATCCTTGGGACATGCTTGCTTACGGTGGCAATTTCAGTCTCTATCCGGGGCCAGAGAGTGGTGTCCATGATTCGCGTGTCGACGACATGCTGTATCTGGTCGAGCAGATGTTTGGCTACACGGCGCGGGTTTGGAGCGAGGCGGCGGCCCGAAATGATCAAGCTGCGTACGACGAGATGGAAAAATGCTATCGAGAGATGGCGGAGTGGTGGCGCGTCTACGCCGCGCACACGGTGGAGTCGATAGAGGCAGCTGATCCGCTTGAGTCTTACGAGTCGGCGAAACTGGTCGCGCGGGCACTGCGGCTTTGGCACAAGGGTGGCGCCGAAGCGGGGAACGTCGCCTTCTGGGCTCCGCACGCCGATCTGTTTGATTCGCCACGTGCATACTCGTTGGTGATCTCGGCACTTCTTGAGCGTCAGGACTTTGTCCCGGCGATGGCACTGTTGGTGCACTGGCTGAGTAATGCCGAGCGGGTGGGGCTACGTCTGGGGGGCAATTCGCTGCCACGACTCTCGGAGCGTTGGTTGTTGCATCTCCGTCGATCTGCCATTGGTGACGTCGCCACCTACGGTGAGCCGTCGATTGATCAGGTGGCTGATCGGGACACCTCGGAAGTGTGGCCACTGGTGCGGAAAATGTTCGATTATTTTGAAGCCAATGCAGAGGTCTTTTGGTCAGCTCCCCACTTTGTTCTCGGCCAAACAGAAAAAAAACCTCGTGATTGGGATCGCGAACTGACGGCGGCTGATTCCGAAGAGGGTGATGATAGTGATGGGCTCTACGATGCGGCTTACGAAGGAGTCACCTACCGCGATACGACTGACGATGGAAATGAGGGGTCAGTATTCGGTTTTGCCGATGAGACTGGCCATGATGCGCTGGAAGCCGAATCCAAGCGTTTAATTGAACACCTCAATTTCATGCAATCACTTGCTCGCATGTGGGCGGTCGCAGCCGATATCGCAGTCGCAGATCATGATCAGGCTGATCTGGGCGATCGAGTTCAGGCCTTGCAGTCATGGGCCAAGCGTGCCCGCGAGAATCGCATTGGTTTACTGGAACTGCTTGACGCGGTTCGTGAGTTTCCAATCGCACCGGCAGGCACCGACAAAGAGTCGATGCGGAGTTACGATCGTCGCCGGGTGTTGAGGGATTCGTTGATGGAGCGAATCATCGGCGCCGCCGTTGAAATGTCGGATTCACGCCGTTTGATCAGCGGTGCCCTGCTCGCTCTATCGGGCGGTAAAGCGAATCCTGTTGCCGAAGAGGAAATGGTCGAAGACGATGCCCAGGCAGTGCGGATGTTTGGTGCCTTGATCGCCAGTGACCAGCAGCAGGTGCGTGAATTGTTCCCGCCTTTTCTTGATGCACTACGTGATAAAAATTTACTTTACATTCCTTTGTCGCGAGGTGGAGACCCGGTCAAAATCTATTTGGCACGATTACGTCAGCGGGTGCTTCGCCATTTGATGCACTGGTTGCCGCGACGCGGTCTGCTGGTCGAAACCTGCAGACTAATTGAAACTGCCCGCGAGATGGAAACCAGCAATCCCATCGGGGCTGGTGCCGTTACCGAATTTGATGGACTGTTCCGCGCAGGATTTCGTTCACTGGTGGCATCACTTGTCGAGTCCACGAGACAGACGCAAGTGACCGATGAAAGTGACAGAGATGAAAGTGACAGAGATGAAAGTGACAGAGATGAAAGTGACAGAGATGAAAGTG
>JAPKCI010000211.1 GCA_028823035.1 Rubripirellula sp. | reverse complement strand
CTACCAATCCCTCCACTCCTCCCAGCACTGAACTGGGCAGCACTGAACTGGGCAGTACTGAACTGGGCAGTACTGAACTGGGCAGCACTGAACTGGGCAGTACTGAACTGGGCTTGGGCATGCTGGAAATGCGAGGGATAAGCAAGAGCTTTGGTCCGACTCGCGCACTGGACGATGTTTCATTGAACGTGCGGCCCGGTGAAGTACTTGCGTTGATTGGTGAGAATGGCGCCGGCAAAAGCACGCTTCTCAAAATTCTAAGTGGCGCGCACCCTGCCGATGGTGGCAAGATGTTGCTGGATGGGTTTTCTTATCAGCCCAAAGGCCCCAGTGATGCTCGCAATTCGGGGGTCGCGATGATCTACCAGGAGCTGAATCTTGCGCCCGACCTCAGCGTCGAGGACAACGTCCTGCTGGGACACCGCGGCTCGAGGGGTGGATTCCTCGTTCGTAGTTCTCAGCGCGACCGGGTACGAAATGCTTTGGACATGGTCGGACTTTCCAGCCTCAATCCGACCGCGATCGTGGGTGAGCAGTCGGTTGCCACGCAACAGCTACTCGAAATTTCACGTGCGTTGTTAAGTGACGCCAGCATCATCCTGTTCGATGAGCCCACCAGTTCGCTGCCGCAAAAAGATGTCAGTCGCCTGTTCGAGATCATTCACCGGCTCAAGGCTAAAGGACTGGGACTGGTTTACATCAGTCATTTCCTTGAGGAAGTCCGTGCCGTCGCAGATTCTTTCAGCGTGCTGCGAGATGGGCGCAACGTTGGCGAAGGCCGAATCGACGACATACGTGACAACCAGATCGTCTCGATGATGGTCGGCAGGGATGTCAGTGACCTCTTTCCGTCGGTTCCCCATCAACCGGGGGAGCCTTGGGTTGAGGTTCAATCACTCAGAGGAGACTCCTGTCCCAACGAAGTCAACCTGACACTTCGCCGCGGTGAAATCTTTGGCATTTCGGGACTGGTAGGGGCCGGCCGAACGGAATTACTACGAAGCATTTTCGGCCTCGATCACACCCATGCAGGCCATGTCCTGCTGGACGGCAAGGCGATCAACAAGTCGGTACGCTCAAAAATGAGAGCAGGTTTTGGGTTACTCTCTGAAGACCGCAAGAACGAAGGACTCGCTCAGGATCTGTCCATCATCGAAAATACGACACTGGGTGCGATGGACAAGTACACAACCATGGGGCTGATCAATCTGCGTGCCAGAAACGATGCAGCAACAGCGCTGATGCATCAGGTCGAGGTCAAAGCCCATTCAGGCCACCAACGAGTTTCAGAACTGTCAGGTGGAAACCAGCAGAAGGTCGCCATCGCCCGTATTCTGCATCAAGAAGCAGACATTCTGATGATGGATGAGCCGACCAAAGGAATCGATGTCGGCACCAAAGCGGAGATCTATCGACTGATGGGCACACTGGCAGCCGAGGGAAAAACCGTCGTCTTCGTCAGCTCATACCTGCCAGAACTGCTGGCGGTGTGCGATCGCATTGGCGTCATGTCACGTGGTGAAATGCGTGCGATCAGAGATGCCGATCAATGGACGGAAGACGAAGTGATGGCCACCGCAATGGCACTCGAAGAAAACACTCCTACTACTCCTGAGGCGTAAAACGCCATCTTTTCTCATGCTAAAAAAGTTACTATGGCAATTGGGCCCTTTGCTCGCACTGCTGGTGATTCTGGTTTTTTTCTGGATCGCCGATAACGTCTGGGGACAAGGATTTTTCATGTCCTGGCGGAACATGCGTGTGATGAGCAGCAGTGCATCTTTGATCGCCGTCCCCGCTTTCGGCATGACACTGATCATCATCTCAGGTGGAATCGATCTCTCTGCCGGGACTGCCTTGACCCTTGCCGGTACCGTCCTGGCACTGGGACTGAAGGCCGGTGACCCCATTCTTTTGGCCATGGTTGCGATGATCCTGACAGGCTGCCTCTGTGGGTTGGCCAACGGAGTCCTGATTAGCGCGACCAAGGTCGTCCCCTTCATTGTCACCCTTGGCACGATGACCATTTTTCTCGGGATAGGTCAAATTCTTTCCGGTGAGTCGACTGTCTATGCGCCGAAAGAAAATATTCCCGATTGGCTCAGCCTCTGCTACACGGGCAGAAATGCTGACCAATATCTGATCCCCAAAATACCCACCAGTGTGCTGATCGCTATGGTCCTTGGCGGGGGGGTCGCGTTACTGATGCGGTACACCGTCTTTGGGCGGAACGTATTCGCAATCGGATCAAGTGAATCGACTGCTCGTTTGTGTGGCATCCGTGTTCCCCTGACGGTCGTTTCCGTTTACACCCTTGCAGGATTTTTTGTCGCAATCGGAGGTCTGCTGTACTTCGCTGACGTCAAGAATGGCAATCCGAGCGACGGTGGAGGCAAAGAACTTGAAATCATTGCCGCTGTTGTGCTTGGCGGAGGCAGCCTCAATGGTGGGCGGGGATCCATTTTTGGAACCATGATCGGCGCCCTCATCATCACCACCATTCGCAGCGGTTGCAGCCAACTGTCCATCCCAAACACGTACACCCACATTATCATCGGCTGTATCATCATTGTCGCTGTGATCGTCGATCAATTGCGGCACGGCTCCCCGGAGTGGTTCTTTCGACTGTTCCGAAGTCGAAGCGATGCCTGATTCGGCCTGGATTGCCAAAGGGCGGTCTGGATTGCCAAAGGGCGATACAATGCAACCACACAATGCAACCACACAATGCAACCGCGGCACACAGCGGGACCAAACAGGCGAGAAAGTCACCCCAAACTGAACACGGGAACCAAAACACGCCTTGGGAACACGTTCGTTGTAAAAACGCGCCCCGCCCACGACGCAAATTCGCCTGTGGTAACCGAACGATCACGTCATGTTGTTCACGGCACGCAGTCGTTGAGCTCCACACCCTCTCTTTTTTTGATTTTCCAACAATACAACGGCAGCGGTTGGCCTCTGCCACTGGCATCACTGCGGGGCGAATCCATTCATGAAAGGCTTGATCCTCCGAACCATTGGTATCACATCGTGGCTGGCGGTGTTCTGCGTTGTCGTCGCAGGCATACGCTTGGAACAACAACGAGTCGGCCCAGACACCGATACTTCTTTGCAGCACTACCTGTTTGGCTGGCAGGACGATGTGTCCATCAGCGATCCGTCACGAGTCTTGAGGATTCACGACACCGTTTTCCTGCAGCAACAAAACGGCTCGTGGGTTCAGGCAGGGTTCGTTCAGACCATTCCAGTCAACTCGCCTGAGTCCGTTGAAAACAACAGCGAACCCCCGTCGGCAATCATTTCGTGGCACTCCTCGGACACCGATCCCTCAACCTGCCAATTCCTGTTGTATCGCAACCAAGGTCGTCTGGAAGACGTTGTGGAAACGATGCTTCCACCAGAAATGCGTTTGCAAATCCAACAGCGTCTGGCCGCCGCCATGCACCAGCATGGCGATGAACTCTCGGCAGCGTTCGTACCACTCGTTGAGGCCAGTCTGAAAAGATCCTTACCGATCATTGAAGAAGAATTGCGCGTATCGGTGAAAAGACATCGTGCTGAGATTGAAGCTTTGGGCGACCGCTGGAATGACGAAGTCGTCAGCCGCCGCCTGATTCCACTTGCGCGTCGCGAAATTGTTCCGATCGTCAGAACCCATGGTGAGCCGACGGCCCAGGCTATCGGTCGGGAACTGTGGGATCGGGCTTCGATCTGGAGATTTGGCTGGCGTGCAGCCTACGACGGCCTGCCACTTCTGCCGCGCAAAGATCTGGTGCAGGAAGAATGGGATCGTTTTGTCGAACAGGAAGCCGTGCCGGTTTTCGAAGAACGGATGGATGAGATCGTCACCAGCATCCAAAAGATTGTTGCTGACGTCGCTGCTAACCCATCCGTCCGACGGGAACTCACCGAAGTCGCAGGTACGATCGCCAGCGATCAGGACACACAGCTGCTCGTTCGTCAAATCCTCAAAGAAACACTGGTCGACAACCAACGCCTGAAGGATTCGTGGCGGGACGTCTGGAGCAGTGACGATGCTCGGCGTGCACTCGACCTGGCTGGCGACCGACTGGAACCGATCGTTCGCCAGATCGGAGATGATCTGATTGGGTCACGCGAACAGGGAATCAACCCGAACTTTGCCCGGGTTCTGCGAAGCCAGATTTTGGGCAAGGATCGCCAATGGCTGGTCGCTATCCCGAATGCCATGGGCGGTGCCGCGCCACAACCCATCATCGAAATTGCATCTGATTCCATGCCGTATCCCATCGTTTATCTGGCTGACGAAGGGAACAATCAGACACAATCTAATCTCGCGTCGAACGCTGCCAAGCCTTCGACCAGCTTGCCAACCGCCGGGGAGAAAAGCACCCCGTGAGCGAACATCTTCCGCCAATCCAATCGACGACTCCCAAACCACTGCATCTGAACCATCTGGGCATTCAGATTGGCGAACGTGTCCTGCTCGCCGATACGGAACTGACCATTCCAGGCGGCAACATCACCGTGATTGTTGGCGGCAGTGGAGCCGGAAAATCGGTTCTGCTCCGTACGCTTGCCGGACTGATTCCGCCCCATGGCGAGGTCATCACCTGGCAAGGGAACATCGACACGGGCGAAATACTCGAACCGCAGACCCCGATCGATGGGCAGAAAACACAACCGTCCTCAACCAATTCAACGCTAGGCCAACCCCGCATCGGAATCGTGTTTCAGCAGTTTGCGTTATTCGATGAACTGTCACCCACCGAGAACGTGCAGTTTGCGATCGATCACCGCAACGATCGCTCGACCGCCCCCAGCCAAACCTCGCGTCAATGGCTCAAAGAACTTGGCGTTCCCGCCAAGACCCCCGTAGCTGCGCTCAGTGGCGGTCAAAAACAAAGGCTTGCGATTGCACGTACCCTCGCTGCCAACCCCGATATTGTGCTGTACGACGAACCGACTTCGGGGCTCGATGCGGCCAGTGGCGGCAAGGTGGCTGAACTGATCCGCAACACGCACGACAGTTACCACCGCACCAGCATCATCGTGACACATGACTACGAGACGCTGATTCCGATTGCAGACGAAGTCCTGCTGCTGGACAGTGAAACCCGTCGTCTGGTACCGGTCCCCAAGACAGAATGGGACGAGATTCCGGCACGCATGCGACCGGTGCAACTTGAAACAACCGAAGCTGCAACCAATTCTGTGATTCAGGTAGGTGTGCGGAAAGCCGACGACTTCCTGACCCAAACGGGGGAAACGATCGTCACAGCGTTGCGTCTGCCCTATGACTTGATACCTCTCTTTCCGCGTCCCCGCTGGGGGTTACGTTTTTTTGCCCATTACCTGCGGTTGGTCGGTGGCGTCTCAGCGTGGGTCTACTTGATTTTGGCGGGTTTGATCATTGGTTTCACCGGAACCTATTTCACGTTTCGGTTTCTGCCGTTTCGACTCTACACGCAGCCGTTGCTGATCGATGAACTTCTGGCATCGATTGGCTTTGCCCTCTACCGAATTCTTGTCCCGGTTTTAGCAACCATCCTGATCGCGGCACGCTGTGGCGCGGCTGTCGCCGCCGATGTTGGGGTCAAGCAATACGGTGGGCAAATCGATGCCATGCGGACGCTCGGAGTGAAACCAAGTATCTATTTGCTGGTTCCGATTGTGCTGGCCTTCATGCTGGCGACACCGCTATTGGAATGGATGGCTTTCACCTCGGCTCGTTTTGTCAGCATGCTGACCTTCACGGCAACCCACCCCGACATTGGGCCCTTTTTCTGGGATCAACATTTCTATCGAAATCTGGTCACTGCGGGTGGGGGCTGGCCTGAAGGATGGGGATGGGTGATGCTAAAGAATCTGGCGTGCGGCATTGGAACCGCAGCGATTGGTTACTACCGTGGTTTGTCACCCAAACAGTCTGCCAGTGACGTCAGCGATGCGATCACATCGACCGTTCTTTGGACAACTCTCTTTGTATTGTTAGTCCATTTCATCGTCGCGTTGATCGAGTTCTAGCAGCCCACTCATTTCCTCTGGAAACATGTTTCATGGACAAGAAAGCGAAAAAGCGACTCGACATCATCAACAAGAAACTTCAAATGCTCCGCCCGCGTCTGGCCGGTTCCCGGGAACAGGCCGATGACGCTGAGGAACTGCAGCAGCTCGAAAACGAAATCAGCAGTCTTCAGGCTGAAGCGGCCGAACTGAAGGCTTCCTGAAACGCAAGGCTTCCTGAAACACAAGGCTGGACGTTTGCCAGCGGGAAACGAGCGACTGCAGGCTTCAGGCATCCTTTGCAATCCCGTCATCGGAGCCACTTTGCGGGATACTGAATCGGCCGCGGACCCAATCCGGGTCGCGAGAAACAAACGTGATCGGCTGGTCGCCTCCCGGATCACGAAAACTGAGGCTCTGAGCATGCAGACACATGGGTGGGTCTGTCAGCAACAGCGTCTGCCTGGCAACCCGCTGGCCGCCAGCCAGATAAGTTGGGTCACCAAGCACTGGCATCTCCAATGCCCAAAGATGGATACGAATCTGGTTGGTCCGTCCCGTTTCGGGAAAAGCGAGAAGCAGTGTCGTGCCTTCAGGACAACGTTGGATGACTCGAAATCGCGTTCGCGAGTCATGACCTTCCGAACTGACGGCGCGACTGCCACCTGCATCGGTTTCCTTCGCAATTCGATCCTCGCAAATAAACTTGTCTTCGGTTGGGTGACCGACGCAGCACACCAGGTACTGTTTTTTTACCTGGTTCAATTCAAACTGCTGACGTAAATCTGTCGCTGCCGATCGTGTTCTCGCTAACACCATCACTCCCGAAGTATTCGCATCGAGACGATGAACCAGACGGAGTTCGCCGCTGGGGTAGACGGTGTCCAGCAAAGAACTCAGCGTGTTGCGATTGAACCGACCACACGGGTGCACGGGTAAGGGAGCGGGTTTAGACACGACGACAAACTGCGGTTCCTCTGCGAGGATCTCAATCTTGGCATCAACCTCGGGTTCAGTCGCATCAGGAAACAGGTGCCTGTACTGTTGACCGCCTCGCACTGGGATTTCTGGCGCAACAGGCATTTCCCCCGACAAAATGTGCCCAGCTCGGAACCACTCTTGCCACTGGTTCGCAGACACATGGGGGTGCAGCAGACACACGCATTCAAACAACGACATGCCGTCACATCGAGCCGGAACATTGATCGGACGAACATTGTCGTAAGGCACGCTGCCGGGAAGCTGTTCCTGCAATCCACGCAATGCCTCGTTTCGCTGCCGAATCATTGCATTCATCGATTCACCTGCCACTGATTATCCGACCTGCCACTGATTATCCCATGCGGGCCTGCCGCTCAAAGGGGACACCATTGAGCAGTCGCACACTCCAGCACACCACATTCTCATGCGAATTTCAACACGCCTCACTGAGTGGGCTGGCTCAATCATGGGGTAACCACTTGGTTTTATTCCGCCAATCCCATGCACCTATGAAAGTTCCTCGGCGGAGTTTCCTGAAAACGTCTGTTTGTTTCGCCAATCACGAAAAAATCTATCCCCGAAAGCATCTATCCCCGAAAGCATCATCGCAGATTGATTCGGCGTCCCAACAGGATTCATTGTCGGGTACCATGTTGGCATGCACCGCATTGAATCCCACCCCATCGGGCGTCTCGCCCATTTCGTCCTCCTGATGCTATTTGTGCTGCTGGGCTGCCCTGCGTTCACGCATGGTGTCGAACCATCGCCAGATGCTGCAGAGAAGGTCGATTTTGCGCGCGACATTCGTCCAATCATTTCCGAGAACTGTGTCTTTTGTCATGGTCCTGACGAAGCAACTCGCAAAGCAGACCTGCGTCTGGACACAGCCAGCGGCGTGGACTCGGTGGTCGAAAAGCACGCCAGCGACGACAGTGAAATGCTGCGTCGGCTGATTTCGGATGACCCCGATGAAATGATGCCACCCCGCGAATCCAATCGGTCCCTCGAAACCCACCAGATTGAATTGATCCGCCGTTGGATCGATCAAGGTGCGGCATGGGAAACCCACTGGTCATTTCGCCCACTGAGGCTGCCTGAAATCCCGCCGGCCGAATCGCTGAATCAAGGCAAGGAAGACGCACCGCTGCGCAACCCCATTGATCACTTCGTCCGTCGCAAGTTGATTGAAAACGGCCGAACGGCTTCGCCAGAAGCCTCACGAGCCACCCTGGTCCGGCGGCTGTCACTCGACCTGACGGGTCTGCCCCCCACCCCACAGGAAGTGAATGCTTTTCTGGCCGACACGTCAAATGATGCCTACAGAAAACTGGTTGATCGCCTGCTTGACTCGCCTGCCTACGGACAGCGTATGGCATGGAACTGGCTCGATGCAGCCCGATACGCAGACACCAACGGTTACCAAGGTGATCGCGAACGAACTATGTGGCCTTGGCGTGACTGGATTGTCAAAGCATTCAACGAAAATCTGCCCTATGACCAATTCACGCTGTGGCAGCTCGCCGGCGATTTGTTACCGGATGCAACCCTCGAGCAAAAACTGGCTACCGGATTCGCTCGCAACCACATGATCAATGGTGAGGGTGGACGGATTGCCGAAGAGAACCGCGTCGAATACGTGATGGACATGTCTGAAACCATGGGGACTGTATGGCTTGGTTTGACGCTGAACTGCTGCCGCTGCCACGACCACAAATACGATCCGATTTCAAATCGCGAATACTACCAACTGTTCGGATTTTTCAACCAGACGCCGGTTAATGGAGGCGGTGGAGACCCGCAAACAGCTCCAAACCTGGCCATTCCCTCAGAGCAGCAAACTGCCGAACTTGAGTCGCTTGGGCAACAACTGAAACAGATCGATCAACAGACCAAAGAACTGAGCCGGAAAATCTCAGCAGACCAGCCAGCATGGGAAACGAGCGAACTCTCGAGCTTGGAAACCAAACCTCTGTGGCAAACACTCATACCGCAAGAGGCCAAGGCAACTGGTTCAGTCCTGACCCTCTTGCCAGACCATTCAATCCTGACCAGCGGCCCCGCCCCGGACAATGACACGTACACCATCGTTGCCAATACCCAACAGAAGCAGATCACTGGAATCCGCATCGATGCCCTGAGACACGAATCATTTCCGGGCAACAGCCTGTCCTATTCAAACAGTGGAAATTTCGTGTTGACCGAGATCGAAATCAGTCAAGTCACGCCGGAACAGAACGAAACAGCTGCGATCAAGATATCCAGTGCTGATGCAACCTTTGAACAGAATTCGCTTGGGGTCACCAATGCATTCGATGGAAACCGAAAAACTGGCTGGGCCGTCTACGAGGGACGTCGCGTCGATCGCGATCATGCTGCAGTGTTCCGTTTCGAGAATCCAGTCGCCGTAATACCCGGTCAACAGTTACGGATTGTGCTGCGACACGATTCGCCCCACAAGCAACACAACCTTGGCCGCTTTCGACTTTCCCTCTCAGAACGGCCCGAGCCGAAACTCGAAAAGGGAAAACAGGACTTGCTGATCGCATTGCAAACCAGTGCCGAAAAACGCAATGAACAACAACAAAAGCTTGTTGCCAGCAGCCACCAGGATTCTGTACCTGAATTCAAAACTCTCGCGACAAAGCGGGCGAAGCTGATCAAGCAACGCGACGACATCACTCGCAGTTTTCCGAAAGTCATGGTGATGGCCGACATGGAAAAACCGAGACAAACCTTCGTCTTGACTCGTGGCTTGTACAACAAACCGACCGACGAGGTGAAAGCAGGATTCCCTGGTTTTCTGCCTGGACCTGCGAAAGCAAACGCTGAACAAACACTTGATCGACTGGCACTTGCCCGCTGGCTGATCGACGCGGAAAACCCTCTGACCGCCAGAGTCACCGTCAACCGTTTCTGGCAACAGGTCTTCGGAATCGGTCTGGTCAAAACAACCGAAGATTTCGGGGCTCAAGGCGAGACCCCGGAACAAATGGACCTGCTCAATTGGTTGGCTAAAACGTTCCAGCAAGATGGCTGGAACGTCAAAAACCTGCTGCGGACCATCGTCACCAGCCACACCTACCGACAATCTTCAATCATTGACAACCCAGCCGCCTATGAGCGTGACCCTGACAACCGGCTGCTGGCCAGAGCTCCGCGTCACCGGTTGCCGGCATGGATGCTGCGTGACCAAGCCCTTGCTGCAAGTGGACTGCTGTCACCCGTCATCGGAGGCCCCTCCGTCAACACCTATCAACCCAAAGGTGTCTGGGAAGAGGCTTCGTTTGGCAAAAAGAAGTATCGACAGGATACGGGTGAAAAACTATATCGCCGCAGCCTGTACACCTACTGGCGACGCATCATCTCGCCAACCATGTTCTTTGATAGCGCCTCACGCCAGACTTGCACTGTCAAAGCAAGTCGAACCAACACCCCGCTGCATGCGTTGCAAACACTGAACAACACGACGTATGTCGAAGCCGCCCGTGTGCTGGCTCAGAACGTCTTGCTGCAGGAAATCGACCCAGGCAAAATCGACCCAGGCAAAATCGACCCAGACAAAATCGACCCAGGCAAAATCGACCCAGACAAAATCGACCCAGACAAAATCGACCCAGGCAAAATCGACCCAGACAAAATCGAC